>NZ_JAYQWM010000004.1:0-144033 GCF_036662595.1 Escherichia sp. Lx600-2
TGCCGAACTCAGAAGTGAAACGCCGTAGCGCCGATGGTAGTGTGGGGTCTCCCCATGCGAGAGTAGGGAACTGCCAGACATCAAATCAAGCGAAAGGCCATCCGAAAGGATGGCCTTTTTGCTTTTCGAACTAACATTCAATTAATGGATTACCTGCGATAAAAATGCCCTCGTACGCTCTGATTTAGGATGCGCAAAAAATTCATCAGGTGCAGCTTGCTCCACTATTTCGCCACGATCCATAAAAATCACCCGGTCAGCGACGGTTCGCGCAAACCCCATCTCATGCGTTACACACAACATTGTCATACCCGATTGCGCCAGCCCAATCATCGTATCCAGCACCTCTTTCACCATCTCCGGATCGAGCGCCGATGTGGGCTCATCAAACAACATAATTTTCGGCTTCATACACAGCGAGCGCGCAATGGCAACGCGTTGCTGCTGACCACCTGAAATCTGTCCGGGAAACTTATGCGCATGTTCGGCAATTCTCACCCGCTCAAGGTAATGCATCGCCAGAGCTTCAGCCTCTTTCTTTGGCATCTTGCGTACCCAAATCGGTGCCAGGGTACAGTTCTGTAAAACGGTCAGATGAGGGAAGAGATTGAAATGCTGAAAGACCATTCCCACTTCCTGCCTGACGCGCTCAATATTGCGGATATCTTCATTAAGTTCGATGCCATCTACCACGATCCGTCCCTGTTGATGTTCTTCCAGATGATTAATACAACGAATGGTTGTCGATTTACCGGAACCTGAAGGGCCACACAGAACGATCCGTTCTCCCGGTTGCACGGTTAAATTTATATTTTTCAAAACATGGAATTGTCCATACCATTTATTGACGTTTTCCAGCGTAATCATCGCGTTAGCAGGTTGCAGTAAAATTTGGCTCATAGTGTCCTCAATGCGGTGTACGCCCGGTGTTAAAACGTTTTTCCAGATGCTGGCTATAGCGCGACATGCTGAAACAGAAGATCCAGTAGATCAGCGCGGCGAAAACATACCCTTCCGTCGACATACCCAACCAGGCGGGATCAACGGTTGCCTGCTGAACGCTACTGAAAAGATCGAACAAGCCGATGATGATCACCAGGCTGGTATCTTTGAAGAGTGCGATGATGGTATTTACCAGCCCAGGAATTACCAGCTTCAACGCCTGTGGCAGAATAACCAGCCCCTGAGTTTTCCAGTAACCCAACGCCAGCGACTCTGCCGCTTCATATTGCCCTTTAGGCAGCGCCTGTAATCCGCCTCGCACGACTTCCGCAACATATGCTGACTGAAACAGGATCACGCCAACCAGCGCGCGGATCAGTTTGTCGATACTGGTGCCTTCTGCCATAAACAACGGCAGCATGACCGAAAACATAAACAATACGGTAATCAGCGGTACGCCGCGCCAGAACTCGATAAAAATGACCGATAAGATACGCACAATCGGCATATGGGAGCGGCGACCTAACGCCAGTAAGATCCCCCACGGTAGCGCCCCCGCAATCCCAACTGATGCAATAATTAAAGTTAGCGTCAGCCCGCCCCATTGCCGGGTTTCAACCCGCTCAAGAGCAAAAAAACCGCCATACATCAGCCACCAGACAATCAGTGGGTAAATCACCGCCCAGGCCGCAATATAGCGACCGCGATGCGGGAGTATTTTCCAGAACATTGGTGCGATCGACACAAGCCCAATCAGTAATGCGAGGTTAATTCGCCAGCGTTGGTCGTGTGGGTAAAGCCCATACATAAACTGACCAAATCGTTCGTGGATGAAGACCCAACAGGCACCGGCTTTTGTGCAGTCGGCACGCGTTGAGCCAACCCAGTTAGCCTGCAAAAATGCCCAGTTCAGCAACGGTGGGATCAGTTCCCACATCAACCATATGCAGCCAATAGTCAGCAGGCTATTGCTCCAGCTGGAGAACAGATTTTTTCGCACCCACACCATCGCGCGGTTTGAGTTATGGCTCGCCGGGCGCGGGGGATGAGACAGCAATACTTTTGTCATCATGACTCCTTAGCGTTCAACGATCGCGATGCGGCGGTTATAGATATTCATCAGCAGCGAGATAGTCAGGCTGATAATCAGATAGACCGACATGGTCATGGCTATCGTCTCGATGGCTTGCCCCGTCTGATTCAGCACGGTGCCGGCAAACAGCGAAACCATATCGGGATAGCCAATAACGGCGGCAAGAGAGGAGTTTTTGACGATGTTGAGATACTGGCTGGTTAACGGTGGAATAATCACCCGCAATGCTTGGGGAATAATGACCTGGCGTAGCGTAACCGGGTTGGGTAATCCCAGTGACCGAGCCGCTTCATGTTGACCATAAGGCACTGCCTGGATCCCAGCGCGGATAATCTCGGCGATAAATGCAGATGTATAAACCGAAAGTGCCAGCGTTAAGGCTGCCAGTTCAGGAATTAAAACCATCCCGCCGCGGAAGTTAAAGCCTCGTAGGGCTGGGACATCCCAGTGTAGTGCTGCGCCAAAAAGCCATTGCGCCAGTAAAGGCAAACCAATGATCAACACTGCGGCGATCGGCCAGGTGCGGCGCAGTTGTCCGGTCTTTATCTGGTATGTTTTATTAAAGCGGAATAGCCCAACAGAAAGGACTATAGCCATAACAACAGCCAGGATAAACGCAATAAATCCGTCTCCCAGCTGCGGTGACGGAATATAAAGCCCACGATTGCTCAAAAAGGCCAGATCAAACGCGCTCACAGCCTGGCGTGGTCCGGGCAAATTGCGCAACACGGCAAAGTACCAGAAGAAGATTTGCAGCAGCGGGGGAATATTACGGAAGATCTCAATATAAATTGTGGAAAGCTTTCGTAGCAGCCAGTTATCCGAAAGTCTCGCCAGACCGATAAAGAAGCCCAAAACAGAAGCGAACACAATACACAATGCAGAAACCAGTAGCGTATTGAGTAAGCCGACAATAAAAACGCGTCCGTAGGTGTCGCCCTGCTGGTAATCGATCAAATGCTGGACAATACCGAAGCCAGCGCCGCGATCCAGAAAGGCAAAACCTGAAGTAATGCCACGATTATTGAGATTCGTTACAGTGTTGTGAAATAACCAACCAACAATGCCGACAACAGCAACAACGGCAAGGATCTGGAATAACCAGGCACGAACCGTAGGGTTGGCAAAGGAGAGTGAGCCTTTAACGGTTGAGCGGCGATGAGACATAGAAACCTCGGAAAGCATAACGCTGAAGAGAGCGCCGCCGTAGCGACGCTCGTTACCTCACACCGACTTAACGCACGGGCGGCGCGTACTGAATACCGCCGTTATTCCAGAGATTATTTTGCCCACGTTTAATTTTCAGCGGGCTTTCTGAACCTACGTTACGCTCAAAAATTTCCGAGTAGTTACCCACCTGTTTGATGATGTTATAGGCCCATTTATTATCCAACTTCAGATCCTTGCCGTAATCGCCTTCTTTACCCAGCAGATGTGCCATATCAGGCGTTGCTGGATTAGCCGCTTTTTCATCGACGTTCTGGGAATTGATGCCCATCTCTTCAGCATTTAGCATGGCGAAAAGCGTCCAGCGTACAATCGAGAACCATTCATCATCGCCACGACGAACTACCGGCCCAAGCGGTTCTTTAGAGATAACCTCCGGTAAGACAATCCATTCAGCCGGGTTGCTTAATTTGATGCGCAGGGCATACAGTTGGGATTGATCCGAAGCCAGCGTATCGCAGCGACCAGATTCCAGTGCCTTCGCTGATTCGTCAGAGCGATCGAAAGTCACTGGTGTGTACTTCATATTGTTTGCCTTGAAATAGTCGGCGACGTTGAGTTCGGTATCAGTACCCGCCTGAATACAGACGGTAGCGCCATCCAGTTCTTTCGCGCTTTTTAGCCCCGCTTTATCGTGCGTCAGGAAGCCAATGCCGTCGTAATAAGTGACGCCAGTAAATGCCATTCCCATCCCGGCATCGCGAGATGAAGTCCAGGTCGTATTACGGGAGAGCAAATCCACCTCCCCTGACTGTAAAGCGGTGAAGCGTTCTTTTGCAGTGAGCGGGGTATATTTCACTTTCGTGTCGTCACCAAATACAGCAGCGGCAACACCACGACAAATATCAACATCAATACCTGAAAATTTACCGTCAGCATCGGCATAAGAGAACCCAGGTAATCCATCACTGATCCCGCATTGCACAAAACCTTTTTTCTGTACGGCATCAAGCGTCGCGCCAGCATGCGCCTGATTAGCAACGGCAAGCAGCACGCTGGCGGCAGCCAGTGTGGCTATCATCATCTTTTTCATAATGCTTCCTGTGAGGCGAAAATTATCGTTATAGGACGTTTGGGAAACGTCTTTTACCTGTCTGTGGCCATCCTCTTATAAGCAAAAGTAGTGCCAGCTTTTGCGCACGATTTCGCGTCGCAATAAGCTGAGTGTAGACAGGAAATAATAAAAACAGCGCCCCGCAATGGTGCGAAAATGAAACATGCGCCACATTTTGGCGCAAAATATTTACGCGTGTTTTACTAAGCAGAATAATGATTGTTAGCGTGAGTATATTTCTGGTGGGAAGTGCGAAAGTTAAATTGATGCGTTATTTCGAAAGCAGCGAAATAACGCGATATAACATGCTAAATCAGCAGAGAATTAGCCAGCAGAATATAGCAATATTTTATCTTATGTAAAGATACTGTATCGTTAAACAGAGCGCGAAACTCCGCGCCCTGTTCAGTTATTTCGACAGAGCGATGATCCCCATCGTCAGGCCAGCAACAGCTGCTGCTCCGCCAGCAATAGCCCCAGCCGTTTCCCAGTTATCCTGAGTTGTGCCTTTCATACAGGTATTGGTGTGAACCAGACGCCCCTGATCGTCATAAACCGGAACGCAGGGCGAATCGTGAGCACAGCCCGCCAGCAATGCGGTGAGCAATGCCACAGGAATTAATCTTTTCATGGTGTTACCTCAGTAATAAACGCTAACGCTTAATAAGTTAACTCTCTTATTAACGAGCTGAATGCCATTTTATCACCGGAGGTTATAAATCTTACGGAATGAATAATGACAAATTATGTGAATTGTAAAAATAGTGAAGGGAGCGGGAACTATAGAAAGTTTTTAAAGAGTGAGTGGAAGAATATTTTATTAATTTTTATGGGTTTCACTGGAAATAATAAAGGCGCCCGAAAGCGCCTTTATGTTTCTGATTTATCCTTTAAAGCAACGGCGGATCACCACAAAGAACACTGGTACGAAGAAGATTGCCAGCAACGTTGCAGAGACCATTCCGCCCATTACCCCGATACCCACTGCGTTCTGCGCGCCACTGCCGGCACCGTTACTGATAGCCAGCGGTAATACGCCGAGAATAAAGGCGAGAGAGGTCATCAGGATAGGACGCAGACGCATACGTACTGCCATTAGTGTCGCTTCAACAACACCTTTACCCTCTTTCTCCATGAGATCTTTAGCGAACTCAACAATCAAAATAGCGTTTTTGGCCGACAAGCCAATTGTCGTTAGCAAGCCCACCATAAAGTAGACGTCATTTTTTTGATTAAAGAGTGTCGCCGCCAGCAGCACGCCGACAATCCCTAACGGCACGACTAACATAACCGAGACAGGAATTGACCAGCTTTCATAGAGTGCAGCAAGGCACAGGAAAACAACCACAAAGGAAATTGCTACCAGAGCGGGAGCCTGGTTTCCCGATAAGCGTTCCTGATACGACATACCCGTCCAGTCATAACCAATGCCCGCAGGTAATTTTGACGCAAGGTTTTCCATCAACGCCATGGCATCGCCGGAACTGGTTCCTGGCGCGGCTTCCCCCTGAATCTCCATTGACGGCAGACCGTTGTAGCGTTCCAGTCGCGGAGAGCCATACACCCAATGTGAAGTGGTAAAGGCAGAGAATGGCACCATTTCGCCGTTGGCGCTGCGGACATAAAGTTTATCGACATCTTCTGGCAGCATACGGAATTTGGCATCCGCCTGAACATACACCTTTTTCACGCGACCACGGTCGATGAAGTCGTTAACGTAAGTCCCACCCAACGCCGTTGAAATGGTCTGATTGATGTCAGAAAGTGAAACACCTAATGCCTGCGCCTTTTCCTGGTCAACTTCCAGTTTAAACTGCGCGGTGTCTTCCAGGCCATTGGGACGCACGCTGACTAAGCTGGCAGGATGTTGCGCCGCCATACCAAGCAACTGGTTACGGGCCTGGGTTAGGGCATCGTGACCCAGCCCAGCCTGATCAATTAACTCAAAGTCGAAACCCGTTGCCGTGCCCAGTTCAACAATGGCTGGCATATTGAATGGAATGACAAAACCGTCGCGGATCTTGCCCAACTCCATTTTGGCACGATGGATTACCGCTTCCGCACTGTTTTCATCACCATTACGCTCTTCCCACGGTTTCAGACTGACGAAGGCCATACCGGCGTTTTGTGCCTGGCCGCTGAAGCTAAAGCCGTTAACCGTAAAGACACTTTCAACATTTGCTTTCTCGTTCTTCAGATAGTAATCCGTCACTTGATCCAACACTTTTTGCGTCCGCTCTTGCGTCGCGCCAGCGGGTAACTGAATCATGGTCAGAAAGACACCCTGATCCTCTTCAGGTAAGAAGGAAGACGGAAGACGTAAAAACAACACCACCATTCCTGCAACAATCAGCGCATAGATCAGTAAATATCGTCCTGTGGAACCGAGGATTTTGCCGACGCTGTTGGTGTAGTGGTTAACGCTATGATCGAAGGTGGTATTAAACCAGCCGAAGAAACCACCCTTATTTTCGTGATGCTCAGCTGAGGTGGGTTTGAGCAGTGTTGCACATAACGCAGGGGTAAGAATCAATGCCACCAGAACAGAAAGCGCCATTGCCGAAACGATGGTGATAGAGAACTGACGATAAATTGCCCCAGTAGAACCGCCGAAGAATGCCATCGGAATAAATACCGCTGACAGCACCATCGCGATACCCACCAGTGCGCCCTGTATTTGCGACATTGATTTTTCCGTCGCTTCTTTTGGCGGGAGCTTATCCTCCATCATCACGCGCTCGACGTTCTCCACCACCACTATCGCATCATCGACGAGCAGCCCGATGGCAAGCACCATCCCGAACATCGTTAGTGTGTTGATGGAGTAACCAAAAGCGGCGAGGATGGCAAACGTCCCTAACAACACCACGGGTACCGCAATGGTGGGGATCAGCGTTGCTCGCATATTCTGCAAGAACAGATACATCACCAGGAACACCAGCATAATAGCTTCGAACAGTGTTTTTACCACTTCGTGAATAGAAAGCTGGACGAATGGCGTGGTGTCATAAGGGTAGAGAACCTTCATTCCCTGCGGGAAGAATGGCTGTAATTCCGCCAGTTTTGCCTTAATGGCTTTCGCGGTATCGAGAGCATTCGCGCCGGTTGCCAGCTTAATACCCAGGCCCGCCGCCGGTTTTCCGTTGATGCGAGCGATAACGTTATAGTTTTCACCGCCAAGTTCAACCCGTGCGACATCTTTCAGATGCACCACCGAGCCGTCACTGTTTACGCGCAGGGTCACTTTGCCGAATTCTTCCGGATTTTTTAACCGCGTCTGAGCAATAATCGAGGCATTCAACTGTTGCCCTGGTAACGCTGGCGTTCCGCCCAACTGTCCGGCAGCGATCTGATCGTTCTGTACCTTCAACTGGTTAATCACATCAACCGGTGTCAGTTTATATTTGTTTAGCAGATCGGCGTCCAGCCAGATACGCATCGCATACTGTGCGCCGAAAAGCTGTACGTCACCGACGCCATTCAGACGGCTAAGCGTATCTTTAACGTTAGAGGCCACATAGTCCGAGATATCGTCCTGTGTGGTGTCTGGGTTATCAGAGACAAAGCCTGCCACCATCAAATAGCTGCTACTGGACTTTTCAACACTGATCCCCTGCTGCTGAACCTCCTGCGGCAGCAACGGCGTGGCGAGCTGGAGTTTGTTCTGCACCTGCACTTGCGCGATATCAGGATCGGTCCCGGACTGGAAGGTAAGGGTAATTGTCACGCTACCGGCGGAATCGCTGGTGGAGGACATATACATCAGGTTATCGATACCGTTCATATTCTGTTCGATAACCTGCGTCACCGTATCCTGCACGGTCTGCGCATCAGCGCCCGGATAGTTTGCTGAAACAGAAACCGCAGGCGGTGCAATGGTTGGATACTGAGCGACGGGCAATTGTAGGATCGCCAGTGCGCCCGCCATCATCAGAATAATGGCCAGCACCCATGCAAATATCGGTCGTCGAATAAAAAAGTTTGCCATGTCAGATTACCTTACTTCGATGCAGTATCTGCGGGGGTATCGGTAGTGGCTTTAACCTGCTCTCCCGGACGCGCTTTTTGCAGGCCGCTGACAATGACTTGATCGCCAGATTTCAGACCTTCGCTAATCAACCATTTATCGCCAATCGCCTGACTGGCAACGACAGGGCGCACTTCCACCTGACTTTTATCGTTAACAATCAGCACGGTTGCATCACCACGCGGTGTGCGGCTAACGCCTTGTTGCGGGATGAGAATGGCGTCAGGTTGGACGCCTTCATCAATCCGTGCACGCACAAACATACCCGGCAAAAGCGTATGTTGCGGGTTAGGGAAGACAGCACGTAGGGTTATGGAGCCGGTGCTTTCATCAACGGTCACATCGGAGAATTGCAGCGTACCTTTCAGGGGATAGGTTTGACCGTTTTCCATGACCAACTCTACGTTGCTGGTGGCGTTTTCCTTATGCAAATTTCCTTGCTCTACGGACTGCTTCAGCCTCATAAAATCGTTGCTGGATTGGGTCACATCAACATAGATAGGATCGAGCTGCTGGACAGTTGCCAGTTCAGTCGTTTGCCCATTAGTGACAAGAGCGCCTTCGGTCACAGTCGATTTGCCGATACGTCCGCTAATTGGCGCAGTCACTTTGGTATAAGCAAGATTGATGCGAGCGCTTTCGACTGTGGCTTTTGCGGCAATCACGGCGGCATCGGCCTGGCGAGCATCAGCAATGGCCTGGTCGTACTCCTGCTGGCTGATGTATTTCGTACCCACGAGCGGAACGTAACGTTTTACCGTCAAATGCGCGATGGCGGCGGCGGCTTCACTTTTCGCCAGTTCGCCTTTCGCGCTGTCATAATTTGCCTGATAGGTCGCGGGATCGATCTGGTACAGGGACTGGCCTGCTTGCACATCGCTGCCTTCAGTGAAATTGCGATTCAGTACGATCCCGCTAACCTGTGGGCGAACTTCGGCTATACGATAAGCATTGGTGCGGCCTGGTAATTCAGTCTTAACTTCTAACGGGGCCGTTTTTACAATATGAACGGTAACCTGCGGTTCACCGACGTGAGCTTTCTCTTCTCCCTTATCGTTACAACCGGCGATTAAAGCCGCGGAGATCAGAATAAAGGAGGGCAGGAGGAAAAACCTGGCATGTTTCGTCATTACTATTCCTCAAAAAACCAAAAGCGCGTTATTTACCCAAAAAGGCAACGCGTTAACTCGCAGAAAGAAAAATACAGTTCGCTATCCTACAAATTATCATTCGTCGATGTAAGGAATAGTTATGAATACAGGCGTCTCAAGGCACATAAACACAAAAAAAGATTAATATTCTACTGTTTTATTTTGACGCGGGTTGAAAGAGGCAGAATTAAAACCTCGTAAATTGAAATATATATTGATGTAGTGAATGTATCTTAGGTAAATAATATATATTATTTATTTAACGATCTATAGCAACTCAATATTAGCCTCTCGTATAAATACACATTAGGTGATAGATTAACCTTCGCTATTTTCTCACTCTGTGTCGAATATATTTATTTCCTGAATAATTAATCATGGCAAAAAGAACCAAAGCCGAAGCTCTGAAGACCCGGCAAGAACTGATTGAAACTGCCATCGCCCAGTTTGCGCAGCATGGCGTAAGCAAGACGACGCTCAACGACATTGCCGACGCCGCTAACGTTACGCGTGGCGCTATCTACTGGCACTTCGAAAACAAGACTCAACTGTTTAATGAGATGTGGTTGCAACAGCCTTCATTGCGGGAGTTAATCCAGGAACACTTGACGGCTGGATTAGAGCATGACCCGTTTCAACAATTGCGTGAAAAATTGATTGTCGGCTTGCAATATATTGCCAAAATTCCCCGCCAGCAGGCGTTGCTGAAAATCTTATATCACAAATGTGAATTTAATGATGAGATGCTGGCCGAGGGAGTGATACGCGAAAAGATGGGCTTTAATCCGCAGACTCTCCGCGAAGTATTGCAGGCATGTCAGCAACAAGGTTGTATAGCAAATAATCTCGATTTAGATGTTGTGATGATTATTATTGATGGTGCCTTCAGCGGAATTGTTCAAAACTGGTTAATGAATATGGCGGGTTATGATCTTTATAAACAAGCACCCGCACTGGTCGATAACGTATTAAGAATGTTCATGCCAGATGAAAACATAACGAAATTAATTCATCAAACGAATGAATTAAGTGTCATATAAATTCACATTCTGTCCTGAAAATTCAGTTCGTCACAGTTAACCAGTTTTAGTGGATTAACTGAGTTCATATTGCGGCATTTGTCTGTTTCTGTTGCCAGCAGTTCAATCCACTGCATCAGTAAAGTATCAAACAGAAAAACGAAGACAGCGAAAACGACGAGCCACCAATACTTGCGAATCATTACCTGAGCCTGTGCATGTTTAACCAAGTCTGGCAGGAAATATACACGAAATGAATAATCTGAAAACCAGGCTTACACTTCCTTTACTTTGCAATGAGATCGGGGTCAACTTCGCTTAACCGACTTCGTTTTGACAGGTTGCCGGTCTTTCTTTTTTTCACTTTCGCCAGTTCTTCCGCAGAGTAATGCGACGCGACATCCAGCCGTCGAAGCCCCATTTTGATGTACTCGCTGTTGATCTCAATACCAATGAATTTTCGCCCGCTGGAGACGGCTACGGCACCGGTAGTAAAGCTACCGGCAAACGGGTCGAGAACGATATCGCCTGGGTTGGAAGAGGCGAGAATAATGCGTTTCAGTAAGGCTTCCGGTTTTTGCGTCGGGTGGTTCTCATATTCATCCATCAAATAACGCACGCGCGGAAAATCCCAGACGTTACCCGGTACTTTTTGATGATTGTAAGGCTGTGGAGGATTTTTGCGATAATCGATCAACGCGCGCTGCGATCCGGTTTTGGCTTCTACCAGAATAGCATCACCGTTGAACGTGTAGTTCTTTGCGTCTTTCACCATCATCAGGATGGGTTCATACATGGAACCGTAGTGTTTTTTCGCCTGCACTCCAGAACTGTCATATGACCAGACGATGCGACTTTTGATGGTAAAAAGCTTGCGGCACTGGAGATCGATAAAGGGCATGTTTTCCGTACTGTTCATGATGTACATGCTGCCCTGCTTTTTCAGAACGCGGTGGCACTCTGCAATCACTTCAAACAGCCAGTCGATAAACAGATCTTCTTTCCAGGCTTCGATCAGACCATCAAAATTTTTACCGATGCTATACGGTGGGTCGGCAAAGATCAGATCGACGCTTTCAGTAGGTAGCTTTTTAAGTTCGGCAAGGGCATCACCGTGAATAATGGTCTTAGCTTCATTACCAAATCGGGTTGGTTCACATCCTGTTTTCATGGTCACTCCCTTTGTGACACCTATAAAAAAGGCGCTTCCCCATGCCGAGTAGCGCCTTTTTAATCAAGCATTTAGCTAACCTGAATTAGTTCATGCCGTATTTTTTCAATTTTTTACGCAGCGTACCACGGTTGATGCCCATCATCAGCGCAGCACGGGTCTGGTTACCACGGGTGTATTGCATCACCATGTCCAACAGGGGCTGTTCTACTTCAGCCAGTACCAGCTCATAGAGGTCATTCACATCCTGACCATTCAGTTGAGCAAAATAGTTCTTCAGTGCCTGTTTAACCGAGTCACGCAGGGGTTTTTGGGTTACCTGATCCTGAGAGTTAACGGTAGAAACGGTCAGTACGTCAGAATTTACGCGTTGTTCGAACATAGTTCTGTCAGCTCTTTATTTCTGTTTACGCAAAATTTTCGAAGTATGCCTCCAACGCCTCCAGCTGTTCGCTGGCATCCTCAATGGCGTTGAATGTGCGCCGAAACTGGTCATTTGGAGCGTGTTCCTGGAGATACCAGGAAACGTGTTTACGTGCAATTCGGTACCCTTTTGCCGGACCATAAAAGTCATGCAGTTCCCGAACGTGCGCGCAAAGCAAGCGCTTAACCTCTGCCAAAGGCAGCGGGGGCAGCAACTCCCCAGTGTCCAGATAATGCTGGATTTCCCGAAAGATCCAGGGTCTTCCCTGAGCTGCGCGGCCTATCATCAGGGCATCCGCCCCTGTATAGTCGAGCACAGCTCTGGCTTTAAGCGGGTCAGTAATGTCGCCATTCGCGATAACCGGAATGGAAACTTTCTGCTTAACTGCCCGAATACTGTCGTACTCAGCTTCTCCATTGAACAAACAGGCGCGTGTACGGCCATGAATGGTCAGAGCCTGAATGCCACAGTCTTCAGCCAGTTGGGCAATCTCTTCGCAGTTACGGTGTTCCGGTGCCCAGCCGGTGCGAATCTTCAGGGTAACAGGAACGTCCACTGCATTGACGACCTCGGTAAGGATCGATTTAACGACATCCGGGTACTGCAAGAGGGCTGAACCTGCGAGCTTGCGATTCACTTTTTTAGCCGGGCAACCCATATTGATATCAATAATCTGGGCACCGCTTTCCACGTTAATACGTGCTGCATCTGCCATTTCTTTCGGATCGCTACCAGCAATTTGCACGGTGCGAATACCGGGTTCATCAATGTGCACCATCCGTAAACGAGATTTGTCGCTTTCCCAAACCTGTGGGTTAGAAGACATCATCTCGGATACTGTCAATCCGGCTCCCATCTCGTAGCACAACGTCCGAAAAGGTCTGTCAGTAATGCCAGCCATGGGCGCTGCGATCAGGCGATTTCTGAGCTGATATTGTCCGATGCGCATGAGTTAAGAAATGACCATACTGTGACTGCAAGGCGGCGTATATTACGCATTTTTTGCACGAGATGAAAGGCCAAACTTTGACCAATCCTCTGAGATGGATCAAAGAATTGCATTTAAAATGAGCGTGGTGCGATAATTACTCATAAAAATCATCATATTAGAAAATAGTGACTAAAATTTACACTCAAAGAAATTTGAGTAAGTTCTCAATTTTTCTTTATGAATGAAAATTTTGGCACGCAAATTTGCGTAAATAATCGGCAAATTTACGTGCCTTTTGTGAGCTTGCTCGCACTTCGCCCCGCGTCACCCTACGGCGATGCGAAGGTTAATTCTTACGACCGGTAATACGGCACCACTCTTCTTTTTCCACGACCGGGTCCAGTGCGAAGCTGTCGGCATAAGCTTCGCAAACGCTCTCTGCCTGGCTTGCCAGAATACCGGAAAGGCCCAGCAAACCGCCTGAAACCGGCAGGACGCTGATTAACGGTGCCAGTTCACGTAATGGGCCTGCAAGGATGTTAGCGACCACCACGTCGGCTTTCATGTCTTCTGGCTGATCTTTCGGTAAGTAGAGTTCCAGACGGTCAGAAACGCCATTACGTTCGGCGTTATCGCGGCTGGCCTGAATCGCCTGCGGATCGATATCAATACCAATGGCTTTTGCTGCACCCAGTTTCAGCGCCGCGATCGCCAGAATGCCGGAACCACAGCCAAAGTCGATGACTGTTTTACCGGTTAAATCGAGGCTGTCGAGCCATTGCAGGCACAGAGAGGTGGTTGGATGGGTACCCGTACCAAACGCCAGCCCTGGATCTAACATCACGTTGACGGCGTTTTCGTCCGGCACATCACGCCAGCTAGGGCAGATCCACAGTCGTTCACCAAAGCGCATCGGGTGGAAATTATCCATCCATTCGCGCTCCCAGTCTTTATCTTCTAGTTGTTCGATTTTATGCGCGAAGCCTGCGCCGAGCAGCGGATGGTTTTCCAGAATCGCCACCACGTCGTTCATATCGGTTTCAGCGTCGAACAGACCAATCACATCGGTGTCGCCCCACAGGCGCGTTTCGCCCGGCAGCGGCTCAAATACTGGCGTATCGTGGGTATCCTGAAAAGTGATAGAAACGGCACCCGCTTCCATCAGCGCATCGCTAAGATCTTCCGCGTTCGCGCCGGTGGTGTTCAGTTTCAGTTGGATCCAAGGCATGGCAAAACTCTTTATTTATCAGTAGTCAAAACGGTAGCTTGCGGGACGGATGTACCGAAACGGTTTCCGACCAGGAAAGCCAGCAAACTTAGTAGTAACGAGGGCACGATAGGGTGGAAGCCCTGGTACTGAATATTCAGCGTCGCGAGTACGGCATACAGCACGCCGCCAACGATCATCGCACTTAGCGCGCCTTTGGCGTTGGCGCGTTCCCAGTAAAGACCCAGCACCAGCGGCCACAGGAAAACGGCTTCCAGCCCACCGAAGGCCAACAAATTCAGCCAGATGATCATTTCTGGCGGCTTCCAGGCGGCAAGCAGCAGCAACGCGCCGAGAACTAACGTAATTACCGCCGACATCCGCTTCAGACGCGTCTCGTTTTGCATTTGATCCGGACGGATATTCAGATAGAGATCTTTAATGATCGTAGCGGAACTTTGTAGCAATTGGGCGTTAATTGTCGACATGATCGCAGCCATAGGTGCAGCCAGAAAGATCCCGGCAGCAAACGGTGGCAGCACTTTTACCATTAACGTCGGGATCACCAGATCCGGTACGGTGAGATCGGGGATCACTGCACGACCTAACGCTCCGGCCAGGTGCATACCGAACATCAGGATTGCGACTACAATCGTACCGATGATGATCCCCCGGTGTACTGCTTTGCTGTCTTTATAAGAGATACAGCGCACCGCAGTATGCGGCAGGCCTATAACGCCAAAGCACACCAGTACCCAGAACGACGTCATAAAGGCAGGCGACAGAATATCGTCAGCGCCTTGTGGCGTAACCAGTTGCGGATCGATGGTTTGCAAGGTCTGTACTGCGTTGCTTAAGCCGCCAGCGGCATGTACCACGCCAATAAGCAGCACAATGGTGCCAATCAGCATCACAAGCCCTTGCATGGTGTCGTTCAGCACGCTGGCGCGAAAGCCACCAAAGGCGGTATATAACGCAATGCTGATACCAAAAATCAGCAGCCCGGTTTCATAAGGAATACCCGCCGCGGTTTCCAGCAGGCGCGCACCGCCGATAAACTGCACGGTCATCGCACCAACGAACGCAACCAGCAAACTCAAACTCGCCAGCCACACCAGAAGACGACTCTGGTAGCGGGCAAACAGCATATCGTTCAGCGTCACTGCATTGTAGCGGCGCGCAAGAATCGCAAACTTCTTGCCGAGAATACCGAGTGAAAGCCAGACTGCAGGAAGCTGAATCATCGCCAGCAATACCCAACCCAGGCCGTATTTATAAGCAGCTCCAGGCCCGCCGATAAACGAACTGGCACTGATATAAGTCGCGGTGAGCGTCATCGCCAGCACAATACCGCCCATAGAGCGGCTGCCGAGGAAATACTCATTAAGGAAGGTGCCGGTGCTCCGTTTACGCATCGCATAAACAGAGATACCGAACACCACCACCAGATAGGCGACCAGCGGTAGAATTACTTCAAGCTGCATCGTCATCCTCCAGTGGGATATCGCGATAGATAAATTTCACCATCGCCCAGCACAGTCCAATAAACAGCAGCGGCGTCAGGATGCAGGCCATCTCAAACCAGCGCGGAAAGCCGGTAAAACCGGGGGCAACGCCAGGTAAGTAAGCGGCTACTAACCAAACTGCCAGATACAAAAGGGTCAGCCCCAGCGCCCAGCGCGCCTCTTTATGGGCCTGAACAAAACGAGTGTCCATTTTTTGTCCCTGATGGGTGAAGAAAGCGAGGATTGTACCTTATGGGGGTTGTCGATCCCCAGTAATAAAAAAGGCCGGAAAATCCGGCCTTTTGACGCTTTTGCAGTCTTATTTTTCCTGAAGACCGAGTTTTTTCTCCAGATAGTGGATGTTAGTGCCACCATGCTGGAAGTTCTCGTCATTCATGATGCGGATCTGCAGATCAACGTTGGTTTTGATACCGTCGATGATCAGCTCCTGCAGCGCATTCTTCATGCGGGCAATCGCCACGTCACGGTTTTCACCGTAGCAAATCAGCTTACCGATCATTGAGTCATAGTACGGTGGTACGGTGTAGCCCGCGTAGATATGAGACTCCCAACGTACGCCAAAACCGCCAGGTGCGTGGAAACGGGTGATTTTGCCCGGACTTGGCAGGAAGGTGTTCGGATCTTCGGCGTTGATACGACATTCCACCGCATGGCCGCGAACGTGAACTTCTTCTTGCTTGATCGACAGCGGTTGACCGGCAGCGATACGCAGCTGTTCTTTGATCAGGTCAACGCCGGTGATCATTTCTGTAACCGGGTGTTCTACCTGAATACGGGTGTTCATTTCGATGAAATAGAACTCGCCGTTTTCGAACAGGAACTCGAAAGTACCTGCACCGCGATAGCCGATATCAACACACGCTTTAGCGCAACGTTCGCCGATGTAGCGACGCAGTTCCGGGGTAATGCCCGGTGCTGGCGCTTCTTCGACCACTTTCTGGTGGCGGCGCTGCATGGAGCAGTCACGTTCCGCCAGATAGATAGCGTTGCCCTGACCGTCAGCCAGTACCTGAATCTCGACGTGGCGAGGATTTTCCAGGTATTTCTCCATGTAAACCATATCGTTGCTGAAAGCAGCTTTCGCTTCCGCACGGGTCATGGAGATGGATTGTGCCAGTTCAGCGTCGCCGCGCACTACGCGCATACCGCGACCACCGCCGCCGCCGGAGGCTTTGATAATCACCGGATAACCAATGCGTTTAGCAATGGCACGGTTTTTATCCATATCGTCGCCCAGCGGGCCGTCAGAACCCGGTACGCAAGGAACGCCCGCTTTTTTCATCGCCGCGATTGCGGATACTTTGTCGCCCATCAGGCGAATGGTTTCTGCTTTCGGGCCAATGAAGATAAAGCCGGAGCGTTCAACCTGCTCGGCAAAGTTGGCGTTCTCGGAGAGGAAGCCGTAACCCGGATGGATTGCTACTGCGCCGGTGATTTCAGCGGCGCTGATGATTGCCGGGATGTTCAGATAACTTTTTACTGACGGAGCAGGGCCAATACAGACCGTTTCATCTGCCAGTAATACGTGTTTTAGATCGCGATCCGCGCTGGAGTGCACAGCGACAGTCTTGATGCCCAGTTCTTTACAGGCACGAAGAATACGCAATGCAATCTCGCCGCGGTTGGCAATAACAATTTTATCCAGCATGTTCGCCTCGTTACTCGATGACGACCAGCGGCTCGTCAAATTCTACCGGTTGTCCACTTTCGACCAGAATTGCTTTCACGGTACCGGATTTGTCCGCTTCGATCTGGTTCATCATTTTCATGGCTTCAACGATGCACAGGGTATCGCCCACGTTGACTTTCTGACCCACTTCGATGAACGCTTTTGCGTCCGGGCTTGGGGTGCGGTAGAAAGTACCAACCATCGGGGAACGTACGATGTGACCACTGATTTCCGCTGCTGCTGGCGCTTCCATGGAAGGAACGGTCGCCGGAGCGGCTGCGTTAGATTGAGCTGGCTGCTGCATCATTGGTGCAGCGTAAGCTTGTTGCATCACAGGGAAACTTGCGGCAGGAGCTGCACGGCTAATGCGTACTGACTCTTCGCCTTCAGAAATTTCCAGTTCGGAGATGCCTGATTCTTCAACCAGCTCGATCAGTTTTTTAATCTTACGAATATCCATGAGTGGGTTCCGTACTCTTTGTTTAGTGTGATTGTGACAGGCGTTTCACCGCCGTCTGTAAAGCGTATGCCCCGACAGCTGTATGCATAGCGATAAATTCCAGCAGGCCGGGACGCCGGTCTATTTTGCCCCAGAGTGTCAATGTTAGACTTGACGGACATTGTGCAGCGATCTGCTGCTATCCTCCGGCAAAAAACAAAATATACCTTCGTTGCGCCAATGTCACCTTTTCCGCAGCGCAAAAACTGCGTCAGGGAGGACGAGGTCGCACATTATAACGATTTCGTAGCAATTGGCAGCTAAATACTGGTCTTATCAGGGAAGATAATCAACAGCTAACATGTAAATAACCTTCAACACCGTGTAATTTGCAACAAGCCGCACAATTCACGAAATTAGCGCCATCATCGACGGAACTTCTTATAACGTAAGGTGAAAAGCTGTAAAGCCAGCCCTGCGAAGATGAGGGGCTGCAATGAGATAATCTTCACAGACCACAAATAATGTAGGGATGCCAGGATCGCGACAAGATAGACGACATTACGCAGCGGTTGCTGGGGATTACCCAATTTTCACTGCATCGTCTGGATAGATGTGAATGCTAAAGCACGCAAAATTAACCGATTGACAATGCTCAGCATTAAATACGTCCGAGTGATTAATTTGTAGTCAAATAAAATCAGATTATTCACCCCATGGTACCAGAAATAAGTAAGGGGTTAAGCGTAGCGTCGCCCAGGCAAAGCACCATAAACCTAACAGGCGACGGAGGCGTATCAATAATAGCTGTTTAGTGGAGTATCAATGCGCATCAATTTATGGTCAGTCGAAATCATGACTTTCCAGTTTGGATGATGTTGTACAACTTCATGACCAAGGTGTTCGACTAAAGCTGTCCGGCTAACCGCTTTTCCCGTTAACCGATTGAATAATGATTTCAAAATGAGTTCCCTCTCTTATTATTCCTTGCTAAATGGTTAGTTAACCTTCACCAGCGTGCGACCCTGGATCTGGTTATTAATGATGGCCTCGGCAAAGTTCGGTGCCTCTGACAGAGATATCTCTTTTGCCGCCTGGGTATAGAATGATTCCGGTAAATCGGCGACCAGTCGCTGCCAGGCTTGTGCGCGGCGTTCTGGTGGCGTCATTACTGAATCCACCCCTTGCAAACGGACATTACGCAGAATAAATGGCATGACCGTGGTTGGCAGAGTAAAACCACCCGCCAGACCACAGGCCGCCACGCAGCCGCCGTAATTCATTTGCGCCAGCACTTTTGCCAGCACTTTGTCGCCAACGGTGTCAATTGCCCCAGTCCACACTTGTTTTTCCAGAGGACGGGATTCGGCAAACTCATCACGAGGGAGAATACGGCTGGCACCTAAACTTTTCAGATATTCATGGGTACTTTCGCGACCGGAAACGGCAACGACCTGGTAACCCAACTTATGCAGCAGCGCTACGGCGGTACTGCCGACGCCACCACTGGCACCCGTCACAACAATCTCCCCGTCCTGCGGGCGAACACCGGCATCTTCCAGCGCCATCACACACAGCATGGCGGTAAAACCGGCAGTACCGATAATCATTGCTTTACGCGCGTCCAGCCCTTGCGGCATGGCAACCAGCCAGTCACCTTTCACTCGCGCCTGCTCCGCCAGCCCACCCCAGTGGTTTTCACCAACGCCCCAGCCAGTGAGTAACACCTCCTGACCGGCATGAAAACGCGGATCTTCGCTGGTGCGTACAGTTCCGGCAAAATCGATCCCAGGAATCATCGGAAAATTACGGATGATTTTTCCCTTACCGGTAATCGCCAGCGCATCTTTATAGTTCAGGCTCGACCAGTGAACATCGACCGTGACATCGCCCTCCGGCAGGCGACTTTCGTCCAGAGTCTGTACTGATGCGAGAGTTTTGCCGTCCTGCTGTTCTAAAAGTAACGCCTGCATAAGTGGTCCTCATGTGCATGATGGATTGGAAAATAATTTCTGAAGACTATACTCGCTAATGGAAAAGCAAAGCCGATGAAGCGCAATAAATTGCGAGATAAATCTGATTTGCTAGTATGCCCGCTTCCTCACTATCGGAGTTAACACAAGGATGAGATTAACGACGAAATTTTCGGCCTTTGTTACGCTGCTCACCGGGTTAACAATTTTTGTGACTTTGCTGGGCTGTTCGCTAAGTTTCTACAACGCCATTCAGTATAAGTTTAGTCATCGCGTTCAGGCGGTGGCGACGGCGATTGATACCCACCTTGTGTCGAATGACTTCAGCGCATTAAGGCCACAAATTACCGAATTAATGGTGTCAGCAGATATCGTTCGTGTAGACCTGCTGCATGGTGATAAACAGGTTTATACCCTGGCCAGAAATGGTAGTTATCGTCCGGTTGGCACCAGCGATCTGTTTCGTGAACTGAGCGTTCCGTTGATAAAGCATCCGGGGATGTCGTTGCGTCTGGTTTATCAGGATCCGATGGGCAACTATTTCCATTCGTTGATGACCACCGCGCCGCTCACGGGGGCGATTGGCTTTATCATTCTTATGCTCTTTCTGGCGGTACGCTGGTTACAACGGCAACTTGCCGGGCAAGAATTGCTGGAAACCCGGGCTACTCGTATCTTAAACGGTGAGCGTGGCTCTAATGTGTTGGGAACCATCTATGAATGGCCGCCCACAACCAGCAGTGCGCTGGATACGCTGCTTCGTGAAATTCAGAACGCACGCGAACAACACAGCCGTCTTGATACGCTGATCCGCTCTTATGCCGCACAGGACGTGAAAACCGGCCTCAATAACCGACTCTTTTTCGATAATCAGTTAGCAACGTTACTGGAAGATCAGGAGAAAGTAGGTACCCACGGGATCGTGATGATGATTCGTCTGCCGGATTTCAATATGTTGAGTGATACCTGGGGGCACAGCCAGGTTGAAGAACAGTTCTTCACTCTGACGAATCTGCTGTCGACATTTATGATGCGCTACCCTGGCGCACTGCTGGCGCGTTACCACCGCAGTGATTTTGCTGCGCTGTTACCGCACCGGACGTTAAAAGAGGCAGAGAGCATCGCCGGTCAGTTAATCAAAGCCGTCGATACCTTGCCGAACAATAAAATGCTCGATCGCGACGATATGATCCACATTGGTATCTGCGCCTGGCGTAGTGGTCAGGATACCGAGCAGGTAATGGAACATGCAGAGTCTGCCACGCGTAATGCGGGATTGCAGGGCGGCAATAGCTGGGCTATTTACGATGACTCGTTGCCTGAAAAAGGACGCGGTAATGTTCGCTGGCGTACGCTTATCGAGCAAATGCTCAGTCGCGGCGGCCCGCGCCTTTATCAAAAACCGGCGGTTACTCGCGAAGGTCAGGTTCATCATCGCGAACTCATGTGCCGCATCTTTGATGGTAATGAAGAGGTTAGCTCGGCGGAGTATATGCCGATGGTCTTGCAGTTTGGCTTATCGGAAGAGTATGACCGTCTGCAAATCAGCCGTCTTATTCCACTATTGCGTTACTGGCCAGAGGAAAATCTGGCGATTCAGGTTACCGTTGAGTCGCTGATTCGCCCGCGTTTTCAGCGTTGGCTGCGCGATACGTTAATGCAATGTGAAAAATCACAACGAAAACGCATAATTATTGAACTTGCAGAGGCCGATGTAGGTCAACATATCAGTCGTTTACAACCTGTTATTCGTTTAGTGAATGCTTTAGGGGTACGGGTAGCCGTCAACCAGGCTGGTTTGACGCTGGTAAGCACCAGTTGGATCAAAGAACTTAATGTTGAGTTACTCAAGCTCCATCCGGGGCTGGTCAGAAACATTGAGAAGCGAACGGAGAACCAGCTGCTGGTTCAAAGCCTGGTGGAAGCCTGCTCCGGGACCAGCACTCAGGTTTACGCCACCGGCGTGCGTTCGCGAAGCGAGTGGCAGACCCTGATTCAGCGCGGTGTTACAGGCGGGCAAGGGGATTTTTTCGCGTCCTCACAGCCACTTGATACTAACGTGAAAAAATATTCACAAAGATACTCGGTTTAACCTGCCGTTTAATCCGTTTTCACGTAGAATAACGCGCGCTGCGTCTCATGGGAGTGTGCTTGTCTGCTCGCCAGATTGTTGCAGCACATATGCAGATGAATGACCTTACGCGGTTGCAAACAGGCGAGGAATGCTGCTGATGCATTAAGCCTTTCTGGACTCAGGCAGAGATTTGTAACAAAGGAAACGAACTGCACTAATTTTCACCGTAG
The DNA here is from genome assembly GCF_036662595.1 of Escherichia sp. Lx600-2. Classification (NCBI taxonomy): domain Bacteria; kingdom Pseudomonadati; phylum Pseudomonadota; class Gammaproteobacteria; order Enterobacterales; family Enterobacteriaceae; genus Escherichia; species Escherichia sp. Lx600-2. Next base: position 22,158 of record NZ_JAYQWM010000004.1, read on the forward strand.
CAGATGATTTTTGCGCCTTGTCGCTGCTGCGTGTGGTTGGTAAAGTAAGCGGATTTTCTTTTCCGCCCCAGCTTTCAGGATTATCCCTTAGTATGTTGAAAAAATTTCGTGGCATGTTTTCCAATGACTTGTCCATTGACCTGGGTACTGCGAATACCCTCATTTATGTAAAAGGACAAGGCATCGTATTGAATGAGCCTTCCGTGGTGGCCATTCGTCAGGATCGTGCCGGTTCACCGAAAAGCGTAGCTGCAGTAGGTCATGACGCGAAGCAGATGCTGGGCCGTACGCCGGGCAATATTGCTGCCATTCGCCCAATGAAAGACGGCGTTATCGCCGACTTCTTCGTGACTGAAAAAATGCTCCAGCACTTCATCAAACAAGTGCACAGCAACAGCTTTATGCGTCCAAGCCCGCGCGTTCTGGTTTGTGTACCGGTTGGCGCGACCCAGGTTGAACGCCGCGCAATTCGTGAATCCGCGCAGGGCGCTGGTGCCCGTGAAGTCTTCCTGATTGAAGAACCGATGGCTGCCGCAATTGGTGCTGGCCTGCCGGTTTCTGAAGCGACCGGTTCTATGGTGGTTGATATCGGTGGTGGTACCACTGAAGTTGCTGTTATCTCCTTGAACGGCGTGGTTTACTCCTCTTCCGTGCGCATTGGTGGTGATCGTTTCGACGAAGCTATCATCAACTATGTGCGTCGTAATTACGGTTCTCTGATCGGTGAAGCCACCGCAGAACGTATCAAGCACGAAATCGGTTCGGCTTACCCGGGCGATGAAGTCCGTGAAATCGAAGTTCGTGGCCGTAACCTGGCAGAAGGTGTTCCACGCGGTTTTACCCTGAACTCCAACGAAATCCTCGAAGCACTGCAGGAACCGCTGACCGGTATTGTGAGCGCGGTAATGGTTGCACTGGAACAGTGCCCGCCGGAACTGGCTTCCGACATCTCCGAGCGCGGCATGGTACTCACCGGTGGTGGCGCACTGCTGCGTAACCTTGACCGTTTGTTAATGGAAGAAACCGGCATTCCAGTCGTTGTTGCTGAAGACCCGCTGACCTGTGTGGCGCGCGGTGGCGGCAAAGCGCTGGAAATGATCGACATGCACGGCGGCGACCTGTTCAGCGAAGAGTAATCGGATGCAGGCAGGGGAAGCGTCTGTTTACCCTGCCTGGTCTGATACGAGAATACGCATAACTTATGAAGCCAATTTTTAGCCGTGGCCCGTCGCTACAGATTCGCCTTATTCTGGCGGTGCTGGTGGCGCTCGGCATTATTATTGCCGACAGCCGCCTGGGGACGTTCAGTCAAATCCGTACTTATATGGATACCGCCGTCAGTCCTTTCTACTTTGTTTCCAATGCTCCTCGTGAATTGCTGGATGGCGTATCGCAGACGCTGGCCTCGCGTGACCAACTAGAACTTGAAAACCGGGCGTTACGTCAGGAACTGTTGCTGAAAAACAGTGAACTGCTGATGCTTGGACAATACAAACAGGAGAACGCGCGTCTGCGCGAGCTGCTGGGTTCCCCGCTGCGTCAGGATGAGCAGAAAATGGTGACTCAGGTTATCTCCACGGTTAACGATCCTTATAGCGATCAAGTTGTTATCGATAAAGGTAGCGTTAATGGCGTTTATGAAGGCCAGCCGGTCATCAGCGACAAAGGTGTTGTTGGTCAGGTGGTGGCCGTCGCTAAACTGACCAGTCGCGTGCTGCTGATTTGTGATGCGACCCACGCGCTGCCAATCCAGGTGCTGCGCAACGATATCCGCGTAATTGCAGCCGGTAACGGTTGTACGGATGATTTGCAGCTTGAGCATCTGCCGGCGAATACGGATATTCGTGTTGGTGATGTGCTGGTGACTTCCGGTCTGGGCGGTCGTTTCCCGGAAGGCTATCCGGTCGCGGTTGTCTCTTCCGTAAAACTCGATACCCAGCGCGCTTATACTGTGATTCAGGCGCGTCCGACTGCAGGGCTGCAACGTTTGCGTTATCTGCTGCTGCTGTGGGGGGCAGATCGTAACGGCGCTAACCCGATGACGCCGGAAGAGGTGCATCGTGTTGCTAATGAACGTCTGATGCAGATGATGCCGCAGGTATTGCCTTCGCCAGACGCGATGGGGCCAAAGTTACCTGAACCGGCAACGGGGATCGCTCAGCCGACTCCGCAGCAACCCACGACAGGAAATGCAGCTACTGCGCCTGCTGCGCCGACACAGCCCGCTGCTAATCGCTCTCCACAAAGGGCTACGCCGCCGCAAAGTGGTGCTCAACCGCCTGCGCGTGCGCCGGGAGGGCAATAGTGGCGAGCTATCGTAGCCAGGGACGCTGGGTAATCTGGCTCTCTTTCCTCATTGCGCTTTTGCTGCAAATCATGCCCTGGCCGGATAACCTGATTGTTTTCCGGCCAAACTGGGTGTTACTCATCTTGTTGTATTGGATCCTGGCCTTGCCCCATCGCGTAAATGTGGGCACAGGTTTTGTGATGGGTGCCATACTGGATCTGATCAGCGGCTCGACGCTTGGCGTACGCGTATTGGCGATGAGCATCATTGCTTACCTGGTGGCGCTGAAATACCAGCTTTTCCGTAACCTCGCATTATGGCAGCAGGCGCTGGTCGTCATGTTGCTTTCGCTGGTGGTGGATATTATTGTTTTCTGGGCAGAGTTTTTAGTGATTAACGTCTCTTTCAGACCGGAAGTGTTCTGGAGTAGTGTAGTCAATGGGGTGCTCTGGCCGTGGATTTTCTTGCTGATGCGTAAAGTCCGTCAGCAGTTTGCAGTGCAATAAAGGTTTCTATGACTTCTCTGTATTTAGCTTCCGGTTCTCCGCGTCGTCAGGAGTTACTTGCGCAACTTGGCGTGACCTTTGAACGTATTGTTACGGGCATTGAGGAGCAGCGTCAGCCGCAGGAGAGCGCGCAGCAGTATGTTGTGCGTCTGGCGCGCGAGAAAGCACGGGCGGGTGTCACGCAAACGGCGCAGGATCTCCCGGTGCTGGGTGCGGATACTATCGTTATCCTGAACGGAGAAGTGCTGGAGAAACCGCGCGACGCAGAGCATGCGGCGCAGATGTTGCGCAAATTATCGGGTCAGACCCATCAGGTGATGACGGCAGTGGCGTTGGCCGACAGCCAGCACATTCTCGATTGCCTGGTGGTCACCGATGTGACTTTCAGAACGTTAACAGACGAAGACATCGCGGGCTATGTCGCCAGCGGTGAACCGTTAGATAAAGCAGGTGCATACGGTATTCAGGGGCTGGGTGGCTGTTTTGTCAGGAAGATAAATGGCAGCTATCACGCCGTAGTCGGCTTACCGCTGGTTGAAACGTATGAATTATTAAGTAATTTTAACGCACTGCGTGAGAAAAGGGATAAACATGACGGCTGAATTGTTAGTAAACGTAACGCCTTCGGAAACGCGAGTGGCGTATATTGATGGCGGTATTCTGCAGGAAATTCATATTGAACGTGAGGCGCGACGCGGAATAGTAGGCAATATCTACAAGGGTCGTGTAAGTCGTGTACTTCCGGGTATGCAGGCGGCTTTTGTAGATATTGGGCTGGATAAAGCCGCGTTTCTTCATGCATCTGACATCATGCCGCACACCGAATGTGTGGCGGGTGAAGAACAAAAGCAATTCACGGTGCGCGACATCTCGGAACTGGTTCGTCAGGGGCAAGATCTGATGGTGCAGGTGGTGAAAGATCCGCTTGGCACTAAGGGGGCGCGCCTGACCACCGATATCACGCTGCCTTCTCGCTATCTGGTCTTTATGCCAGGGGCTTCTCACGTTGGTGTTTCCCAACGTATTGAAAGCGAATCAGAACGTGAACGCCTGAAAAAAGTGGTCGCAGAGTATTGCGACGAGCAGGGCGGGTTTATCATCCGTACCGCAGCGGAAGGGGTTGGCGAGGCTGAACTGGCCTCCGATGCCGCTTATCTGAAACGCGTCTGGACCAAAGTTATGGAGCGTAAAAAACGCCCGCAGACCCGTTATCAGCTGTACGGCGAACTGGCGCTGGCGCAGCGTGTTCTGCGTGATTTCGCCGATGCCGAACTGGACCGCATTCGCGTTGACTCACGCCTGACTTACGAAGCATTACTTGAGTTCACCTCGGAGTACATTCCCGAGATGACCAGCAAGCTGGAGCATTACACCGGACGCCAGCCGATTTTCGATCTCTTTGATGTCGAAAACGAAATCCAGCGAGCGCTGGAACGCAAAGTAGAACTGAAATCCGGTGGTTATCTGATTATCGACCAGACCGAAGCGATGACCACCGTGGACATCAATACCGGAGCGTTTGTCGGTCATCGCAATCTGGACGACACCATTTTCAATACCAATATTGAAGCGACGCAGGCTATCGCTCGCCAGTTACGGTTGCGCAATCTGGGCGGGATTATCATTATTGATTTCATCGATATGAATAATGAAGATCACCGCCGCCGCGTGCTGCATTCGCTGGAGCAAGCGTTGAGCAAAGACCGGGTGAAAACCAGCGTTAATGGTTTTTCGGCGCTGGGGCTGGTGGAGATGACGCGTAAACGCACCCGCGAAAGCATTGAGCACGTACTGTGTAACGAATGCCCAACCTGCCACGGTCGCGGAACGGTGAAAACCGTGGAAACGGTATGCTATGAAATCATGCGCGAGATTGTTCGTGTCCACCATGCTTACGACTCCGACCGTTTCCTGGTCTATGCTTCTCCGGCAGTAGCTGAAGCCTTGAAAGGCGAAGAGTCACACTCGCTGGCGGAAGTGGAAATTTTCGTTGGTAAACAGGTTAAAGTACAAATTGAACCGCTCTATAACCAGGAGCAGTTTGACGTCGTAATGATGTAAACAGATGCTGGGCCGCCATCCGGCAAAGGGTTTTTGAGTCACATATTTAGCAGACAAGGAGTGACGGGTGAGGCGATTGCCGGGGATTTTACTGCTTACTGGAGCCGCGCTCGTTGTGATCGCTGCCCTGCTGGTTAGCGGCCTGCGTATTGCTTTACCGCATCTTGACGCCTGGCGTCCGGAAATCCTCAACAAAATAGAATCCGCGACTGGCATGCCGGTTGAAGCCAGTCAGCTCTCAGCCAGCTGGCAGAATTTTGGCCCGACGCTTGAAGCACACGACATCCGTGCAGAACTAAAAGATGGCGGCGAATTTTCGGTTAAACGCGTTACTCTGGCGCTGGATGTCTGGCAGAGCCTGTTACATATGCGCTGGCAGTTTCGCGACCTCACTTTCTGGCAGCTGCGCTTTCGCACCAACACTCCTATCACCAGCGGTGGTAGCGATGACAGTCTGGAAGCCAGTCACATCAGCGATCTGTTTCTTCGTCAATTTGACCATTTCGATCTCCGCGACAGTGAAGTCAGTTTCCTGACGCCATCCGGTCAGCGCGCCGAGCTGGCGATCCCACAACTCACCTGGCTGAACGATCCACGTCGACACCGTGCGGAAGGCCTGGTAAGCCTCTCCAGCCTTACCGGACAGCACGGCGTGATGCAGGTGCGCATGGATTTGCGCGATGATGAGGGGTTGTTAAGCAATGGTCGCGTCTGGCTCCAGGCGGATGACATCGACCTGAAGCCGTGGCTCGGTAAATGGATGCAGGACAATATTGCGCTGGAAACGGCACAGTTCTCCCTTGAAGGCTGGATGACGATCGACAAAGGCGATGTAACCGGCGGTGACGTCTGGCTGAAACAGGGCGGTGCCAGCTGGTTGGGCGAGAAGCAAACGCATACGCTGTCGGTGGATAATCTGACCGCGCATATTACGCGTGAAAATCCGGGCTGGCAGTTCTCTATTCCCGATACACGGATCACGATGGACGGCAAACCCTGGCCGAGCGGAGCATTGACGCTGGCCTGGATACCGGAACAGGACGTTGGCGGCAAAGACAATAAACGCAGTGACGAACTCCGGATTCGCGCCAGTAATCTGGAGCTGGCAGGCCTGGAGGGCATACGCCCGCTGGCCGCGAAACTTTCACCTGCACTGGGTGATGTTTGGCGCTCCACACAACCGAGCGGCAAGATTAACACTCTGGCGCTGGATATCCCGCTTCAGGCGGCAGACAAGACCCGTTTTCAGGCATCGTGGAGCGATCTGGCCTGGAAGCAATGGAAATTATTACCGGGTGCGGAACACTTCTCCGGGACGCTTTCCGGCAGCGTTGAAAATGGTTTGCTTACCGCGTCGATGAAGCAGGCAAAGATGCCTTACGAAACGGTATTCCGTGCGCCACTGGAAATCGCCGACGGCCAGGCAACTATAAGCTGGCTGAACAATGACAAAGGTTTCCAGCTGGATGGGCGTAATATTGACGTTAAAGCCAAAGCCGTCCATGCGCGCGGCGGTTTTCGTTACCTGCAACCTGCTAACGATGAACCCTGGCTGGGTATTCTGGCTGGCATCAGTACCGATGATGGTTCACAAGCCTGGCGCTATTTCCCGGAAAACTTGATGGGTAAAGACCTGGTTGATTACTTAAGTGGCGCGATTCAGGGCGGTGAAGCGGATAACGCGACGCTGGTTTATGGTGGCAATCCGCAACTCTTCCCCTATAAACACAACGAAGGTCAGTTTGAAGTGCTGGTGCCGCTGCGCAACGCGAAGTTTGCCTTCCAGCCGGACTGGCCTGCATTAACTAACCTTGATATTGAACTGGACTTTATTAACGACGGTTTATGGATGAAAACCGATGGCGTTAATCTGGGCGGCGTGCGCGCGAGTAATCTCACCGCAGTGATCCCTGACTACTCGAAAGAAAAACTGCTGATTGACGCTGACATTAAAGGTCCGGGTAAAGCCGTTGGCCCTTACTTTGATGAGACACCGCTGAAAGATTCTCTGGGGGCGACCCTGCAAGAACTCCAGCTCGACGGCGATGTGAATGCTCGCTTACATCTTGATATCCCGCTGAATGGCGAACTGGTAACCGCGAAAGGTGATGTGACGCTGCGTAATAACAGTTTGTTTATCAAACCACTCGACAGCACCCTGAAAAATTTGAGCGGTAAATTCAGCTTTATCAATGGCGATCTGCAAAGTGAACCACTGACAGCAAGCTGGTTTAATCAGCCGTTGAACGTGGATTTTTCCACAAAAGAAGGGGCAAAAGCCTACCAGGTCGCGGTGAATCTCAACGGTAACTGGCAACCAGCGAAAACCGGCGTTCTGCCTGAAGCGGTGAACGAAGCATTGAGTGGCAGCGTGGCGTGGGATGGTAAAGTGGGCATTGATCTGCCTTATCATGCTGGCGCGACCTATAACGTAGAGCTGAATGGCGATCTGAAGAATGTGAGCAGTCACTTACCTTCACCGTTAGCCAAACCTGCGGGTGAACCACTAGCGGTAAACGTTAAGGTTGATGGCAATCTCAACAGCTTTGAATTAACCGGACAGGCTGGTGCGGATAACCATTTCAATAGCCGCTGGTTGCTTGGTCAAAAGCTGACGCTCGATCGTGTTATTTGGGCGGCAGACAGTAAAACGCTCCCGCCGTTGCCGGAACAAAGTGGTGTTGAACTCAATATGCCGCCGATGAATGGTGCCGAGTGGCTGGCCCTGTTCCAGAAAGGCGCGGCGGAGAGTGTCGGTGGTGCAGCGAGTTTCCCACAACACATAACGTTACGTACGCCTATGTTGTCGCTGGGAAATCAGCAATGGAATAACCTGAGTATTGTTTCGCAACCGACGGCAAATGGCACCCTGGTTGAGGCGCAAGGGCGTGAAATCAACGCCACGCTGGCGATGCGTAATAACGCGCCGTGGCTGGCGAATATCAAATATCTTTATTACAACCCGAGCGTGGCGAAAACTCGTGGTGATTCAACGCCGTCATCACCTTTCCCGACAACGGAGCGCATTAACTTCCGTGGCTGGCCGGACGCACAAATACGATGCACAGAGTGCTGGTTCTGGGGGCAAAAATTCGGTCGCATTGACAGTGATCTCACCATTTCTGGCGATACATTAACGCTGACCAATGGACTGATTGATACCGGTTTCTCGCGGATTACTGCCGATGGTGAATGGGTTAATAATCCGGGGAATGAACGTACCTCGCTGAAAGGAAAACTGCGCGGGCAGAAAATTGATGCCGCCGCAGAATTTTTTGGTGTCACGACGCCCATACGGCAGTCGTCATTTAATGTGGATTACGATTTACACTGGCGTAAAGCACCGTGGCAGCCAGATGAGGCGACGTTGAATGGCATCATTCATACTCAACTGGGTAAAGGCGAAATTACCGAAATCAATACCGGACATGCTGGGCAATTGCTGCGCTTATTGAGCGTAGATGCCCTGATGCGTAAGCTGCGTTTTGATTTCAGAGACACTTTTGGCGAAGGGTTCTATTTTGACTCCATTCGCAGCACCGCGTGGATTAAAGACGGCGTTATGCACACCGACGACACGTTGGTGGATGGCCTGGAGGCGGATATCGCCATGAAAGGGTCGGTAAATCTGGTACGTCGCGACCTGAATATGGAAGCGGTTGTCGCACCAGAGATTTCTGCGACGGTGGGCGTGGCTGCGGCTTTTGCGGTTAACCCCATTGTTGGCGCGGCAGTGTTTGCCGCCAGTAAAGTGCTGGGGCCGCTGTGGAGCAAAGTCTCCATTTTGCGCTATCACATTTCGGGTCCGCTGGACGATCCGCAAATCAACGAAGTGTTGCGCCAACCGCGTAAAGAAAAAGCGCAATGATTTGACGAGGGCGCGTAATTGCCCCAATCTCATAGGATAATCGTTGCCAAAGGCCAACGAGCCAGAACATAACCGTAGGCCGGACAGGGCGTTCACGCCGCATCCGGCAGCCGTAAAAAATCCTCTACTGCAGTAACTAACGAGTAGCAAAAACGATGAGTCTGAACCTGGTAAGTGAACAATTGCTAGCGGCGAACGGCCTGAAACATCAGGACTTGTTCGCGATCCTCGGTCAACTGGCCGAACGTCGCCTTGATTATGGCGATCTCTATTTTCAGTCGAGCTATCACGAATCCTGGGTTTTAGAAGACCGCATTATTAAAGATGGTTCTTACAACATCGATCAGGGCGTTGGTGTGCGTGCAATCAGCGGTGAAAAAACCGGATTTGCTTACGCTGACCAAATCAGCCTGCTGGCGCTGGAACAGAGTGCGCAAGCGGCGCGCACCATCGTCCGTGATAGCGGTGATGGCAAAGTACAGACGCTGGGCGCGGTAGAGCATAGCCCGTTGTATACCTCGGTAGATCCGCTGCAAAGCATGAGCCGTGAAGAGAAGCTGGATATCCTGCGTCGCGTCGATAAGGTTGCCCGCGAAGCGGACAAGCGCGTACAGGAAGTGACTGCCAGCCTCAGTGGTGTCTATGAATTAATTCTGGTTGCGGCCACCGACGGCACGCTAGCGGCGGATGTCCGTCCGCTGGTGCGTCTTTCCGTGAGCGTTCTGGTCGAAGAAGATGGCAAACGCGAACGCGGTGCCAGTGGCGGCGGCGGTCGTTTTGGTTATGAGTTCTTCCTTGCCGATCTCGACGGCGAAGTCCGTGCGGATGCATGGGCAAAAGAAGCAGTGCGTATGGCGCTGGTCAATCTTTCTGCCGTTGCTGCACCAGCGGGCACCATGCCGGTAGTACTTGGCGCAGGTTGGCCGGGCGTGCTGTTGCATGAAGCGGTAGGTCACGGTCTGGAAGGCGACTTCAACCGCCGTGGCACTTCAGTATTTAGTGGACAGGTCGGGGAGCTGGTGGCTTCAGAACTGTGTACCGTGGTTGATGATGGCACGATGGTCGATCGCCGAGGTTCGGTGGCGATTGATGACGAAGGTACGCCAGGCCAGTACAACGTGCTGATTGAGAACGGCATTCTGAAAGGCTACATGCAGGATAAACTCAACGCGCGTTTGATGGGGATGACGCCGACTGGCAACGGTCGCCGTGAATCCTACGCCCATCTGCCCATGCCGCGTATGACCAACACCTATATGCTGCCGGGTAAATCGACCCCGCAGGAAATTATTGAATCCGTTGAGTACGGTATCTATGCACCGAACTTTGGTGGCGGTCAGGTGGATATCACCTCCGGCAAATTCGTTTTCTCCACTTCAGAAGCATATCTGATTGAAAACGGTAAAGTAACGAAGCCGGTGAAAGGCGCAACGTTGATTGGTTCCGGTATCGAAACCATGCAGCAGATTTCGATGGTTGGCAACGGCCTGAAACTGGATAACGGCGTGGGTGTCTGCGGTAAAGAAGGGCAAAGTTTGCCGGTTGGCGTGGGCCAGCCAACGCTGAAAGTTGATAACCTGACTGTTGGCGGTACTGCGTAATAATTTCAGTATTTTCAGAAGGATAATTAATCCTACCTCGTGCACGAACGGTCCCCTCGCCCCTTTGGGGAGAGGGTTAGGGTGAGGGGAACCCGTTGGCACAGTTTTGAACAACGTAACAGTACAATATGAATTACTTCTCTTTCCCGCGCCCGTGCATCTCCTGAAACAATTTACCGACCTCAACAAAATAATCCGTCAGCGAGTTGATCACGACCTGTACCTTCAGCGGCAGCTTATCTTTTTCGGTATATAACGCATAAACCGGGCGTGGATCTGACTGATAACGCGGCAGCAGGATCTCCAGCTCCCCACGATTGATCTCGTTGATTACCCACATCAGCGGCACGTAGGCGATCCCGGCACCCGCCGTTAGCCAGCGCACCAGCGTCATCGGATCATTAGTCACAAATCTCCCTTGCGGGATCAGGCGAGTCGAGATCCCTTCCGGTGCAATCAGTTCAAATTCATTGTCGGGCCGCACGCTGTATTCAAGCCATGAATGGCTACTTAAATCGGCGGGTTTTTCCGGTATGCCGTATTGTGTGAGATAGCTTTTCGCGGCGCACACCACCATTGGCATCGCGCCAAGACGGCGGGAAAACAGGCTGGAATCCTGCAACGCGCCGACGCGGATCACCACATCCAGACCGTCGGCAATCAGGTCGGGGGCAGGAATTCCGGTAACCAGATTGACACTCAAACCTGGGTATTCTTTCAACATTTTTGCTGTCAGCCCGGCAAGAACATTTTGTGCCATAGTTGAAGAACAGCCAATGCGCAGCGTCCCGATGGGGGTGTTATTGAAGGCATACAGTTGCTCATGAACATCCTGCACTTCATGAAGCATCCGACGGCAGCCCTGGTAGTAAATTCTACCGGCTTCGGTCAGGCCAATGCTGCGTGTACTACGGTTTAACAGCTTTACCTGCAACTCATCTTCCAGTTTTGACACCGTCTGACTGATGGACGAAACGCTCATCTGTAGCTGTCTGGCGGCGGCGGTAAAAGAGCCAAATTCAACTACTTTGGCAAACACCGACATGCGTTTTAGTCGTTCCATTATTCACTCTGACTTAAAAGTGATTTAGATCACATAATATAGATAACAGCATAACAGTTACGCTAATATATTAAATATCAATCTACAGCAATGTTGCTCTCGCCCGGCTTTCCATGCCCTTCTCTGCGGCGACAGATGCTGAAAATAATAACGCCTGCTCTCTCTATACAACCAAGGTCAACATGAGTCTGTTTCCCGTTATCGTGGTGTTTGGGCTGTCCTTCCCACCGATATTTTTTGAATTGCTTTTATCACTGGCGATTTTCTGGCTGGTGCGCCGGGTACTTGTGCCAACAGGTATCTACGACTTTGTCTGGCATCCGGCGCTGTTCAACACCGCGCTCTATTGCTGCTTGTTTTATTTGATATCGCGACTGTTCGTTTGAGGTTGAAGTGAAAACACTAATAAGAAAATTCTCCCGTACGGCCATCACGGTCGTATTAGTCATTCTGGCCTTCATCGCAATTTTTAATGCCTGGGTCTATTACACCGAATCCCCGTGGACGCGTGACGCGCGCTTTAGCGCTGACGTCGTTGCGATCGCGCCGGACGTTTCTGGACTCATTACCCAGGTGAATGTTCATGATAACCAGCTGGTGAAAAAAGGACAGGTACTGTTCACCATCGACCAGCCGCGCTATCAAAAGGCGCTTGAGGAAGCGCAAGCCGATGTTGCTTATTATCAGGTACTGGCACAGGAGAAACGCCAGGAGGCCGGACGTCGTAACCGTCTCGGTGTGCAGGCGATGTCTCGCGAAGAGATCGACCAGGCCAACAACGTACTACAAACGGTTCTGCATCAGTTAGCGAAAGCGCAGGCGACCCGCGATCTGGCAAAACTGGATCTTGAACGCACGGTGATCCGCGCGCCAGCGGATGGCTGGGTGACCAACCTCAACGTCTATACCGGTGAGTTTATTACTCGTGGATCAACGGCGGTTGCGCTGGTGAAACAGAACTCTTTCTATGTACTGGCCTATATGGAAGAAACTAAGCTGGAAGGGGTGCGCCCTGGGTATCGTGCAGAGATCACGCCGCTTGGCAGTAACAAAGTGCTGAAAGGGACTGTTGATAGTGTTGCCGCTGGGGTCACCAACGCCAGCAGCACGCGTGACGACAAAGGGATGGCGACCATCGACTCTAACCTTGAATGGGTGCGTTTGGCGCAACGTGTTCCGGTTCGTATTCGTCTCGACAACCAGCAAGAGAACATCTGGCCTGCGGGCACCACTGCTACAGTGGTGGTCACTGGCAAACAAGATCGCGACGAAAGCCAGGATTCGTTCTTCCGTAAAATGGCCCATCGCCTGCGTGAGTTTGGTTAATCACGATGGGTATTTTCTCCATTGCTAATCAACATATTCGCTTTGCGGTAAAACTGGCGACCGCCATTGTACTGGCGCTGTTTGTTGGCTTTCACTTCCAGCTGGAAACGCCACGCTGGGCGGTACTGACAGCGGCGATTGTTGCCGCCGGTCCGGCCTTTGCTGCGGGAGGTGAACCGTATTCTGGCGCTATTCGCTATCGTGGCTTTTTGCGCATCATCGGCACATTTATTGGCTGTATTGCCGGACTGGTGATCATCATTGCGATGATCCGCGCACCATTATTGATGATTCTGGTGTGCTGTATCTGGGCCGGTTTTTGTACCTGGATATCCTCGCTGGTACGAATAGAAAACTCGTATGCGTGGGGGCTGGCCGGTTATACCGCGCTGATCATTGTGATCACCATTCAGCCGGAACCATTGCTTACGCCGCAGTTTGCCGTCGAACGTTGTAGCGAGATCGTTATCGGTATTGTGTGTGCGATTATGGCGGATTTGCTCTTTTCTCCGCGATCGATCAAACAAGAAGTGGATCGAGAGCTGGAAAGTTTGCTGGTCGCGCAATATCAATTAATGCAACTCTGTATCAAGCATGGCGATGGTGAAGTTGTCGATAAAGCCTGGGGCGACCTGGTGCGACGCACCACGGCGCTACAAGGCATGCGCAGCAACCTGAATATGGAATCTTCCCGCTGGGCGCGGGCCAATCGACGTTTAAAAGCGATCAATACGCTATCGCTGACGCTGATTACCCAATCCTGCGAAACTTATCTTATTCAGAATACGCGCCCGGAATTGATCACTGATACTTTCCGCGAATTTTTTGACACGCCGGTAGAAACCGCGCAGGACGTCCACAAGCAGCTCAAACGCCTGCGAAGAGTTATCGCCTGGACCGGGGAACGGGAAACGCCTGTCACCATTTATAGCTGGGTCGCGGCGGCAACGCGTTATCAGCTTCTCAAGCGCGGCGTTATCAGTAACACAAAAATCAACGCCACCGAAGAAGAGATCCTGCAAGGTGAACCGGAAGTAAAAGTAGAGTCAGCCGAACGTCATCATGCAATGGTTAACTTCTGGCGAACCACACTTTCCTGCATTCTGGGAACGCTTTTCTGGCTGTGGACGGGCTGGACTTCCGGTAGTGGTGCAATGGTGATGATTGCGGTAGTGACGTCACTGGCAATGCGTTTGCCGAATCCACGCATGGTGGCGATCGACTTTATCTACGGGACGCTGGCCGCGCTGCCGTTAGGGCTGCTCTACTTTTTGGTGATTATCCCTAATACCCAACAGAGCATGTTGCTGCTGTGTATTAGCCTGGCTGTGCTGGGATTCTTCCTCGGTATAGAAGTACAGAAACGGCGACTGGGCTCGATGGGGGCACTGGCCAGCACCATAAATATTATCGTGCTGGATAACCCGATGACTTTCCATTTCAGTCAGTTTCTCGACAGCGCATTAGGGCAAATCGTCGGCTGTGTGCTCGCGTTCACCGTTATTTTGCTGGTGCGGGATAAATCGCGCGACAGGACTGGACGTGTACTGCTTAATCAGTTTGTTTCTGCCGCTGTTTCCGCGATGACTACCAATGTGGCACGTCGTAAAGAGAACCACCTCCCGGCACTTTATCAGCAGCTGTTTTTGCTGATGAATAAGTTCCCAGGGGATTTGCCGAAATTTCGCCTGGCGCTGACGATGATTATCGCGCACCAGCGCCTGCGTGATGCGCCGATCCCGGTTAACGAGGATTTATCAGCGTTTCACCGACAAATGCGCCGCACAGCAGACCATGTGATATCTGCCCGTAGCGATGATAAACGTCGTCGGTACTTTGGCCAGTTGCTGGAAGAACTTGAAATCTACCAGGAAAAGTTACGCATCTGGCAAGCGCCACCGCAGGTGACGGAACCGGTTCATCGGCTGGCGGGGATGCTCCATAAGTATCAACATGCGTTGACCGATAGTTAAGTCAAAACCGACGCCAAAAGCGTCGGTTTTTTCATGGCTATACTTAGCGATGAACGGCAGAACTCGCCGCGAAACGTGACGGTGGCAACAGATGAATATTTATACCTTTGATTTTGATGAGATTGAGAGTCAGGAGGATTTTTATCGCGACTTCAGCCAAGCCTTTGGTCTGGCGAAAGATAAGGTACGCGATCTCGACTCACTATGGGATGTGTTAATGAACGATGTCCTGCCGCTACCACTTGAGATTGAATTTGTTCATCTGGGAGAGAAAACGCGTCGCCGTTTTGGCGCGTTAATATTGCTGTTTGATGAGGCAGAGGAAGAGCTGGAAGGGCATTTGCGTTTTAATGTTCGTCATTAGCGCAAAAAAAAGCCCCCGAACCGGGGGCAATATCGTCGGACAAGACGATGAGGGTTTATTTGTACAGTTCAGCCGTAGCGTGCCAGGTGTCACCGCTACGAGCTTCCGTAATCTGGTAGGCCGTTGCGCCTTTCTCTTCCGCTTTTTTGTTCAGCATTTCACGCATATCCATTGGCGAAGACGCCACACCACTTACGGATACGGTCCCGATTGCTTCACGATTTTGTGCTTGTGCAGCATCAATGGAGTCGGCAGCGAATGCACCGAAAGAGAGAACAGAAAGTACGCTTAATGCAGCAACAGTGGTTTTGATTTTCATGATTTTTACCTCGACATAATCTTTTAGCTGGGCCTTTGTTTCGTGACCCATATCACAAAATCAAGTATACACTAATTATTGAACTAATTAATACCACACTAACTGTTTCAGTTGATACTAAGTGTTAAAAATGTGAATTTTAATAACAAAAAAGAATTAAAAACACGGTTATTTATTTTTAATTCTAGTATTTTCAATTAGATAATGAATTTTGCATAATGTGCTTTTTTTACCGTATGTATTCATTGTGTGAATGATATGTCGCAGTAAAACGCACTATTCGTTAAATTAATCGCAGGGGAAAGCAGGGGGTTGAGAGGGATAAGCAACATTTTCCCCGCCGCCAGAAGCGACGGGGCAGAGATTAAAGCTCCTGGTCGAACAGCTCTAAAATCGCTTCGTACAGGTCTTTGACGGTGAAACCGTTAGCAGGGGTGGTAAAGATGGTGTCATCGCCAGCGATGGTGCCCAGAATACCTTCTGCTTTGCCCAGTGAGTCCAGCAGGCGAGCAATTAACTGCGCCGCGCCAGGGCTGGTATGAATCACGACAACTGCATCGTTGTAGTCGATATCCAGCACCAGATTCTTCAATGGACTGGAGGTAGTTGGTACACCCAGTTCAGCTGGCAGGCAGTAAACCATTTCCATTTTGGCATTGCGTGTACGTACAGCACCAAACTTGGTCAACATCCGCGAGACTTTAGACTGATTAATATTGTCAAAGCCTTGCTCCTGCAACGCGGCGACGATTTCGCCCTGGGAGCTAAATTTCTCTTCTTTAAGTAATGCTTTAAATGCTTTAACTAGTTCTTCTTGCTTAGCCGAGCTTCGCATAAGTCACCCGATATGGTGGTTGATACAACATTATTGTGCATACAGATGAATTTTTATGCAAACAGTCAGCCCTGAAGAAGGCTGAAATAATGTTATGAAAGAGCGGGATTTTATCAAATTTCGTTATTGAGAAACATGCCTGCGTCACGGCATGCAAATTCTGCTTAAAAGTAAATTAATTGTTATCAAATTGATGTTGTTTTGGCTGAACGGTAGGGTATATTGTCACCACCTGTTGGAATGTTGCGCTAATGCATAAGCGACTGTTAATTACGTAAGTTAGGTTCCTGATTACGGCAATTAAATGCATAAACGCTAAACTTGCGTGACTACACATTCTTGAGATGTGGTCATTGTAAACGGCAATTTTGTGGATTAAGGTCGCGGCAGCGGAGCAACATATCTTAGTTTATCAATATAATAAGGAGTTTAGGATGAAAGTCGCAGTCCTCGGCGCTGCTGGCGGTATTGGCCAGGCGCTTGCACTACTGTTAAAAACCCAACTGCCTTCAGGTTCAGAACTCTCTCTGTATGATATCGCTCCAGTGACTCCCGGTGTGGCTGTCGATCTGAGCCATATCCCTACTGCTGTGAAAATCAAAGGTTTTTCTGGTGAAGATGCGACTCCGGCGCTGGAAGGCGCAGATGTCGTTCTTATCTCTGCAGGTGTAGCGCGTAAACCGGGTATGGATCGTTCCGACCTGTTTAACGTTAACGCCGGCATCGTGAAAAACCTGGTACAGCAAGTTGCGAAAACCTGCCCGAAAGCGTGCATTGGTATTATCACTAACCCGGTTAACACCACAGTTGCAATTGCTGCTGAAGTGCTGAAAAAAGCCGGTGTTTATGACAAAAACAAACTGTTCGGCGTTACCACGCTGGATATCATTCGTTCCAACACCTTTGTTGCGGAACTGAAAGGCAAACAGCCAGGCGAAGTTGAAGTGCCGGTTATTGGCGGTCACTCTGGTGTTACCATTCTGCCGCTGCTGTCACAGGTTCCTGGCGTTAGTTTTACCGAGCAGGAAGTGGCTGATCTGACCAAACGTATCCAGAACGCGGGTACTGAGGTGGTTGAAGCGAAAGCCGGTGGCGGGTCTGCAACCCTGTCTATGGGCCAGGCAGCTGCACGTTTTGGCCTGTCTCTGGTTCGTGCACTGCAGGGCGAACAAGGCGTTGTCGAATGTGCCTACGTTGAAGGCGACGGTCAGTACGCCCGTTTCTTCTCTCAACCGCTGCTGCTGGGTAAAAACGGCGTGGAAGAGCGTAAATCTATCGGTACCCTGAGCGCATTTGAACAGAACGCGCTGGAAGGTATGCTGGATACGCTCAAGAAAGATATCGCCCTGGGCGAAGAGTTCGTTAATAAGTAATTGATTAGCGAATAATAAAAAACCGGAGCACAGACTCCGGTTTTTTGTTTTGAGCACTCGACTTAATTGGTTACCGGATATTCCTGAATGGTGACCTGCAGCGTTAACTGCTTATCATCACGCATCACTACAACCGGGATCACCGAGCCAGGGCGAATTTCTGCCACCTGATCCATCGTCTCCAGAGCAGAGATGGCCGGTTTGTTATCCACCGAAATAATCAGATCGTTGACCTGAATACCCGCATTCGCCGCCGGGCCGTCAGGTGACACTTCATTAACCACGATCCCTTGCAGTTGATCTATACCACCGCCCTGCGCGTGCAGTGGTGCGATCTCGCGTCCGCCGATACCAATGTAGCCGCGGATCACGCGACCATCGCGGATCAGCTTATCCATAATTTTGGTTGCTAACTGGAAAGGAATCGCAAAGCCGATACCTTCCGGCGTTTCGCCATCGTTACTCTTATCAAACGACAGCGTGTTAATGCCCATCAGTTCTCCCAGCGAGTTCACCAGCGCGCCGCCAGAGTTACCGTGGTTAATGGAAGCATCGGTTTGTAGGAAGTTTTGCCGCCCGGTCGGGTTCAGACCGATTCGACCCGTGGCACTAATAATCCCCTGGGTAATGGTCTGCCCGAGGTTGTACGGGTTACCGATCGCCAGTACCACGTCGCCAATGTGCGGTACGCGACGTGCATTGATCGGAATGGTAGGTAAACCGCCAGTGGCATTAATTTTAAGTACCGCCAGATCGGTTAGAGAGTCAGATCCCACCAGCAATGCTTCAAATACACGTCCATCCTGTAAGGCGACGATGATCTGATCGGCGTCGTTGATGACGTGTTTATTGGTGATGATATAACCGCGTTGATCCATGATTACACCGGATCCCAGGGTGCGGATCTCAAGCTGGTTGTGAGAGTTGGTGTTCAAACCACGGTTGTAAACGTTAACCACCGCTGGCGCGGCGCGGCGAACCGCCAGATTATAACTGGCAGGCGTCTCATCGGTACTGTCAAATTGCGGAGTGGAAAGCGGGTTAAGGCTGCGCAGCGAAGGCATGGCAACCAGCAGAATAGCGCCGACAATTAATCCAATCGCAACGGAACGTAAGAGCTTCACAAACATGATGGAGGCGTCATTAAAAAAGGGAACGGCAGCAGCATACCACGAGTTAACCGGACATCACACGTCAGCCTGATGCCCGGTTTACGACATTAACGCATCAGCAGATAGATGCTTTCATTGCCGCGTACAATTTGCAGGGCGATGATGGCCGGTTTTGCCGCCAGCACTTTACGCATTTCAGCAATCGAGTTCACCCGATCGCGGTTGACGCCAATGATCACATCGTCTTTTTGCAAGCCAGCCTGAGCAGCTGGGCTTCCTTTGACAACTTCATCGATTTTAATACCTTTGCCGCCATCTTTTAGCTGACCATCGCTCAACGTTGCACCTTCCAGCGCTGGCGTGATCATTTCAGCGCTGGCCGACGAAGAGGTGCTGGTATCGAGCGTCACTTCTACTTCCAGTGGTTTGCCGTTACGCAGCAGGCCAAGCTTCACTTTCGTGCCCGGCTCGGTGGTCGCGATACGAGAGCGCAACTCAGCAAAGCTATTCAGCGGTTTGCCGTTGAGGCTGGTAATAATATCGCCCGCTTTGACGCCCGTTTTCGCCGAGCCAGAACCTGGCAACACTTCGCTGACAAACGCGCCACGCTGCACGTCAAGGTTGAAGGCTTTGGCGATATCGGCACTCATCTCGGTGCCTTTGATGCCTAACAAACCGCGTTTGATTTCACCAAAGTCGATAAGCTGCTGCGCCAGTGTTCGCGCCATATTACTGGGGATGGCAAATCCAATTCCGACGCTCCCGCCGCCAGGCGCAAGGATTGCAGTGTTGATGCCAATTAACTCACCGTTAAGGTTTAACAGTGCACCGCCGGAGTTACCGCGGTTAATGGATGCATCTGTCTGGATAAAGTTTTCCAGACCTTCAAGATTCAACCCGCTGCGTCCTAATGCGGAAACAATGCCAGAGGTGGCGGTTTGCCCAAGGCCAAATGGGTTACCGACCGCCACGGCAAAATCACCGACGCGCAATTTATCGGAGTCGGCAATAGCGATTTGCGTTAATTTGCTCGGGTTTTGAATTTGCAACAGGGCGATATCGCTCTGGTCATCGCTACCAATCAGTTTTGCATCAAACTCGCGCCCATCATTGAGCTGAATACTGATTTTCTGTGCCTGATTAATCACATGGTTGTTGGTCAGCACATAGCCTTTACTGGCGTTGATGATGACACCGGAGCCTAAACCTTCGAAGGGTTGTGCAGGTTGATCCGGTAAATCATCACCAAAAAACTTTTTGAATTCTTCCGGGATTTTCTGTCCCTGACTGGCCGTTCCTTCCACCCGTACGCTCACCACTGCCGGAAGCACTTTTTCCAGCATTGGAGCCAGACTGGGGAGGGGGGCCTGATCGGCAACCTGGCCTGGAATCGACGCGACGGCCTGAAATGACGCCGAGAGAGTTAACCCGACACTTAACGCTAATGCACTCAACAGCTGGGTTTGTTTTTTCATTATTCCTGCTCTCGTACCTGAATGATAAGAAAAGAGATTCAAAACAGTTTGATGTTATTGAATTTTCAGACGGCTAACAATGAGACACCAGATTAAATGATAGTCGGGGAGGGAGAGAAGAGGAGGGCGCAATGGCTGCGCCCGAAAAATAAATTAGTCGCGCTTCGCGCCAGTACGCAGCAGGCCGGATGCGCCTTCAGAATAGTCGCGAGGCATCTGCACCGGTGCCTGATCGTTGCTGGCTTCAGACTCTGCCAGACGATTACGGAACGGGTTTGCTTCAGCAGACAGTTCCGGCAGCAGGCTGCTGGAGCTTTTCGCCATGTGCTGATACAGCTGGCGATAGTCGTGCGCCATGGTATCCAGTAATTCCGCGCTGCGGGCAAAGTGGCTAACCAGCTCTTCGCGATACTCGTCCAGTTCAGCTTTATTCTTTTCCAGTTCGTACTGCAACGCCTGTTGCTGGCGTAGTTTACGATTACCAAAACGCATGGCCACAGCACCAATAATGATGCCGACGACTAACCCAATTAGCGCATATTCCCAGGTCATGAACATCTCCCGTTGTCTTTTGTTTCCGTAGGGTGTTGGCTTCAGGCTCCATGCCTGCGGCTGATTATGCCACTATAACCGTTAATTCCACAGAAGTGGAATCCCGACTGCATATCGCGTAGTGTAGAACGGCCTTTTTTTCGTCAACCGTGAACAACGGCGCACCGATTATTCAAGGAATAACAATAAGATCATGCAAAGCGTTACCCCAACATCGCAATACCTGAAGGCGCTCAATGAAGGCAGCCATCAACCCGACGACGTTCAAAAAGAGGCCGTCAGCCGCCTGGAAATTATTTATCAGGAACTCATCAATAGCACGCCACCAGCCCCCAGGACGAGTGGGCTAATGGCGCGGGTCGGTAAGCTGTGGGGTAAACGCGAAGACACAAAGCATACGCCAGTGCGTGGCTTATATATGTGGGGCGGTGTAGGACGCGGGAAAACCTGGCTGATGGACCTTTTCTATCAAAGCCTGCCGGGAGAGCGGAAACAGCGCCTGCACTTTCACCGTTTTATGCTGCGGGTGCACGAAGAGCTAACTGCCTTACAGGGGCAGACCGATCCGCTGGAAATTATTGCCGATCGCTTTAAAGCCGAAACTGACGTGCTCTGTTTTGACGAATTTTTTGTTTCTGATATTACCGACGCCATGCTACTTGGCGGTCTGATGAAAGCCCTGTTCGCCCGCGGTATTACCCTGGTAGCGACGTCAAATATTCCGCCGGATGAACTTTATCGAAATGGCCTGCAACGTGCGCGTTTTCTGCCTGCAATCGATGCCATTAAACAGCATTGTGATGTAATGAACGTGGACGCTGGTGTTGATTATCGACTGCGTACACTCACTCAGGCGCATCTGTGGCTTTCGCCACTCCACGATGAAACCCGGGCGCAAATGGATAAACTATGGTTGGCGCTGGCGGGGGGGAAACGAGAAAATTCACCGACGTTAGAAATCAACCATCGGCCATTAGCGACAATGGGCGTCGAGAACCAGACGCTGGCGGTCTCTTTTACTACGCTGTGCGTCGACGCCCGCAGTCAGCATGACTATATTGCGCTCTCACGTCTCTTTCATACGGTCATGTTGTTTGATGTACCAGTTATGACGCGGTTGATGGAGAGCGAAGCGCGGCGCTTTATTGCGCTGGTGGATGAGTTTTACGAGCGCCATGTCAAATTAGTGGTGAGTGCAGAAGTGCCGCTGTATGAAATTTATCAGGGCGAGCGACTTAAATTTGAGTTCCAGCGTTGCCTGTCACGTCTGCAAGAGATGCAAAGCGAAGAGTATCTGAAGCGCGAGCATTTAGCGGGTTAAAACCTGGCACAAATCACAAAAAGGGGTCGATCTTTGACCCCGACTTCTCTATAATCCTGCGACCCCACGTTACAAGAAAGTTTTTTTCCCAAAACTTTTTGTGTGCTGGCATAGGCTATTCGAAGGGGTAGGTTTGCCGGACTTTGTCGTGTGAACCTCAACAATTGAAGACGTTTGGGTGTTCACCAACGTGTAACTATTTATTGGGTAAGCTTTTAATGAAAACTTTTACAGCTAAACCAGAAACCGTAAAACGCGACTGGTATGTTGTTGACGCGACCGGTAAAACTCTGGGCCGTCTGGCTACTGAACTGGCTCGTCGCCTGCGCGGTAAGCACAAAGCGGAATACACTCCGCACGTAGATACCGGTGATTACATCATCGTTCTGAACGCTGACAAAGTTGCTGTAACCGGCAACAAGCGTACTGACAAAGTGTACTATCACCACACCGGCCACATCGGTGGTATCAAACAAGCGACCTTTGAAGAGATGATTGCTCGCCGTCCTGAGCGTGTGATTGAAATCGCGGTTAAAGGCATGTTGCCAAAAGGCCCGCTGGGTCGTGCTATGTTCCGTAAACTGAAAGTTTACGCGGGTAACGAGCACAACCACGCGGCACAGCAACCGCAAGTTCTTGACATCTAATCGGGATTATAGGCAATGGCTGAAAATCAATACTACGGCACTGGTCGCCGCAAAAGTTCCGCAGCTCGCGTTTTCATCAAACCGGGCAACGGTAAAATCGTAATCAACCAACGTTCTCTGGAACAGTACTTCGGTCGTGAAACTGCTCGCATGGTAGTTCGTCAGCCGCTGGAACTGGTCGACATGGTTGAGAAACTGGACCTGTACATCACCGTTAAAGGTGGTGGTATCTCTGGTCAGGCTGGTGCGATCCGTCACGGTATCACCCGCGCTCTGATGGAATACGACGAGTCCCTGCGTTCTGAACTGCGTAAAGCTGGCTTCGTTACTCGTGACGCTCGTCAGGTTGAACGTAAGAAAGTCGGTCTGCGTAAAGCACGTCGTCGTCCGCAGTTCTCCAAACGTTAATTGGCTTCTGCTCCGGCAGAAAACAATTTGCGAAAAAACCCGCTTCGGCGGGTTTTTTTATGGTTAAATTCTGAATCAGCGTAAAAAATGGAAAGTTGCTTTTTGCTGCCGTCTGACAGACAGGCAAAACAAAAACCACATCGCCAATAAGGGACTAAGTCAACTATTTCAGACTAAAGCGCATCTCTTTTTCCCCATTTCCGGCATCGACTCACCACAAAGGTCGCAAAATCTGGTAAACTATCATCCAATTTTCTGCCCAAATGTCGGGTATTGCTCATTTTTTGTTTGATTTTCGAACAAAGAGAGTCGTTCCTTACTGGGTAACACAACTTCTGACTGGCCACCTGGTGGCTGGTAGCAGTAAAAATTCTGACTATACCTGGAGGTTTTCATGGCTGTCGCTGCCAACAAACGTTCGGTAATGACGCTGTTTTCCGGTCCTACTGACATCTATAGCCATCAGGTCCGCATTGTGCTGGCTGAGAAAGGTGTAAGTTTCGAGATCGAACACGTGGAAAAGGACAATCCGCCTCAGGATCTGATTGACCTCAACCCGAATCAGAGCGTTCCGACCCTGGTGGATCGTGAGCTGACCCTGTGGGAATCTCGCATCATTATGGAATATCTGGATGAGCGTTTCCCGCATCCGCCACTGATGCCTGTTTACCCGGTAGCTCGCGGTGAAAGCCGTCTGTACATGCATCGCATCGAAAAAGACTGGTACACGCTGATGAACACCATCATCAACGGTTCAGCTTCTGAAGCAGATGCCGCACGTAAGCAACTGCGCGAAGAACTGCTGGCGATTGCGCCGGTCTTCGGTCAGAAGCCGTACTTCCTGAGCGATGAGTTCAGCCTGGTCGATTGCTACCTTGCTCCGCTGCTGTGGCGTCTGCCGCAACTGGGTATCGAGTTCAGCGGCCCGGGTGCGAAAGAGCTGAAAGGCTATATGACCCGCGTCTTTGAGCGTGACTCTTTCCTTGCTTCTTTAACTGAAGCAGAACGTGAAATGCGTCTGGGCCGGAGTTAATCTGTATGGATTTGTCACAGCTAACACCACGTCGTCCCTATCTGCTGCGTGCATTCTATGAGTGGTTGCTGGATAACCAGCTCACGCCGCACCTGGTGGTGGATGTGACGCTCCCTGGCGTGCAGGTTCCTATGGAATATGCGCGTGACGGGCAAATCGTACTCAACATTGCGCCGCGTGCTGTCGGCAATCTGGAACTGGCGAATGATGAGGTGCGCTTTAATGCGCGCTTTGGTGGCATTCCGCGTCAGGTTTCTGTGCCGCTGGCTGCCGTGCTGGCTATCTACGCCCGTGAAAATGGCGCAGGCACGATGTTTGAGCCTGAAGCTGCCTACGATGAAGATACCAGCATCATGAATGATGAAGAGGCATCGGCAGACAACGAAACCGTTATGTCGGTTATTGATGGCGATAAGCCAGATCACGATGATGACACTCATCCTGACGATGAACCTCCGCAGCCACCACGCGGTGGTCGACCGGCATTACGCGTTGTGAAGTAATACAAAACAGGCCCTGGCGGCCTGTTTTATCTTTTAATGACTTAATAAAATAGCGTGATTGTGGCAATCATATTCACCACGAAACCGACTGCCATGGGGATCGCTGTCCGCTTCACCACCGCAAAAGGCGAAACGCCTGCAATTCCTGACGTAACGACCACCACCGCAGTAATCGGCGAAACCGCGCGCGCTAGCGTCGTGGCAAAATGCATCGGCATAATCATTACAACCGCTGGTACATGTAGTCCGGCTGCGATATTCGGAATAAGACTGGCAAATGACATAAACGGCGCATTGCCAGAGCCCATCACAATGGCACAAATGGCAATGACCAGCGCCATAATAATCATCACGCCAATACCGCCCAGACCAGAATGCTCCGCACCCCTGATAACCGCATCGACAGTGCCAATCGTCGTTAAGCCTTTCGCAAATATTTCACCCGCGACCACCAGCGTTACCACGTTGGCAAACTGCGTACCCATGCCGTCAAAAAACGCCTGCACATCGTCCATTGTTTCGCGTAATTTATGCTTGCGGAAGAACTCAACAAACATCGTCACCGTCAAACTCAGTAACATCACCACCACCAGATGCAGTTCTGACTGCATCAGCCCGATGTGGGCGAGGAACAGCGAGCCGAGCATCAGGATTAACGGCATCACAGGTAAAATGGCGTAATAGAGCGGCGGGACATTATCGAGAGTTTTTTGCTCTGCCTGTTCGTGATTGATATTTTTATCTTTTTTGTCAAAAGCGCGTTGCACGAAAAAGTGGGAGATCGCCACCGAGGTAATGACGCAAGAGGCGACCGGAAGCTGGTAGTGGAAGAAGTAAGTGGCAATTTTCATTCCCGCTACCTGGGCAGCAAAAATGGAGTTCGTTTCCAGAATCCCCCACTCAATGGACATTGTGGTTGCGATAACCGCCACCGCAGAGAGACGGCTTACTCCCAGACTCACCAGTGTCGGAAATAAGGTGACCATCAGCAACATACCCAGGCCGGAGGCGCTGGTAATAAACTGCGCCATGATTTGGCCGATGACGTAAGTTGCCGACAGAATAATATACGGCGAGCGAATGAGTTTTAACGGGCGGCTTAACAAGCTCACCATCGCGCGACTGGCCCCTATGCGCTCCATGTAGCGGGCATAACCGCCCACCGCCATAATCGACAGCCCCAATCCGGCAATGCGGTTGGACAGCATGCGCAGGATTTCATTATAAATATCGACGATCAAGTAGCCGCTGCTTTTGGCGGGATCGAGTACACCACCGAACCCTAACCAGACACCGCACATCATCAGGAAGATACCTGCGGCAGCCAGCACCACCTGAGGTTTGTAGTTTTTCAGGATCAAATAGCCCATCGTAATTAATACGATGACAGATATAATTATGCCGAACATTGTTGAACTCCGTGTCAAAAGAAAACGGTCAATCCCATAAATGGCAGATTGAAAACAATGATGTTATATTTTTTGCAAGTCTATTTATGGTGCTGATGTCGTGTTTTTAATTGTAGGTGAGGTGATTTTTCATTAAAAAATATGTGCTTATGATTATTTTGTAAGAACACATTCATAATATTCATAATGCTCTTGAATAGTCTTGTAAATAATTCAATCGGGATGTTTTTATCTGCGTTACATTAATTTTTCGCAATAGTTAATTATTCCGTTAATTATGGTAATGATGAGGCACAAAGAGAAAACCCTGCCATTTTCCCCTACTTTCAATCCTGTGATAGGATGTCACTGATGATGTTAATCACACTGACCTTACAGAATGGGCCTTATGAACGCATTTGATTCGCAAACCGAAGATTCTTCACCTGCAATTGGTCGCAACTTGCGTAGCCGCCCGCTGGCGCGTAAAAAACTCTCCGAAATGGTGGAAGAAGAGCTGGAACAGATGATCCGCCGTCGTGAATTTGGCGAAGGTGAACAATTACCGTCTGAACGCGAACTGATGGCGTTCTTTAACGTCGGGCGTCCTTCGGTGCGTGAAGCGCTGGCAGCGTTAAAACGCAAAGGTCTGGTGCAAATAAACAACGGCGAACGTGCCCGCGTCTCACGTCCTTCTGCGGACACCATCATCGGCGAGCTTTCCGGCATGGCGAAAGATTTCCTTTCTCATCCTGGTGGGATTGCCCATTTCGAACAATTACGTCTGTTCTTTGAATCCAGCCTGGTGCGCTATGCGGCTGAACATGCCACCGATGAGCAAATCGATTTGCTGGCAAAAGCACTGGAAATCAACAGTCAGTCGCTGGATAACAACGCGGCATTCATTCGTTCAGACGTGGATTTCCACCGCGTGCTGGCGGAGATCCCCGGTAACCCAATCTTCATGGCGATCCACGTTGCCCTGCTCGACTGGCTTATTGCCGCACGCCCAACGGTTACCGATCAGGCACTGCACGAACATAACAACGTTAGTTATCAACAGCATATTGCGATCGTTGATGCGATCCGCCGCCACGATCCCGATGAAGCCGATCGTGCGTTGCAATCGCATCTCAACAGCGTCTCTGCTACCTGGCACGCCTTCGGTCAGACCACCAACAAAAAGAAATAATGCAACTTTAGTGAAGCAGATCGCATTATAAGCTTTCTGTATGGGGTGTTGCTTAATTGATCTGGTATAACAGGTATAAAGGTATATCGTTTATCAGACAAGCATCACTTCAGAGGTATTTATGGCAACGAATTTACGTGGCGTAATGGCTGCACTCCTGACTCCTTTTGACCAACAACAAGCACTGGATAAAGCGAGTCTGCGCCGCCTGGTTCAGTTCAATATTCAGCAGGGCATCGACGGTTTATACGTGGGTGGTTCGACCGGCGAAGCCTTTGTACAAAGCCTTTCCGAGCGTGAACAGGTACTGGAAATCGTCGCCGAAGAGGCGAAAGGTAAGATTAAACTCATCGCCCACGTCGGTTGCGTCAGCACCGCCGAAAGCCAACAACTTGCGGCATCGGCTAAACGTTATGGCTTCGATGCCGTCTCCGCCGTCACGCCGTTCTACTATCCTTTCAGCTTTGAAGAACACTGCGATCACTATCGGGCAATTATTGATTCGGCGGATGGTTTGCCGATGGTGGTGTACAACATTCCAGCCCTGAGCGGGGTAAAACTGACCCTGGATCAGATCAACACACTGGTTACGCTGCCTGGTGTCGGCGCGCTGAAACAGACCTCTGGCGATCTCTATCAGATGGAACAGATCCGTCGTGAACATCCTGATCTGGTGCTCTATAACGGTTACGACGAAATCTTCGCTTCCGGCTTGCTGGCGGGCGCAGACGGCGGTATCGGCAGTACTTACAATATCATGGGCTGGCGATATCAGGGGATCGTGAAGGCGCTGAAAGAAGGCGATATCCAGACCGCGCAGAAACTGCAAACTGAGTGCAATAAAGTCATTGATTTACTGATCAAAACGGGCGTATTCCGCGGCCTGAAAACTGTTCTGCATTATATGGATGTCGTGTCTGTGCCGCTGTGCCGCAAACCGTTTGGTCCGGTAGATGAAAAATATCTGCCAGAACTGAAGGCGCTGGCCCAGCAGTTGATGCAAGAGCGCGGGTGAGTTGTTTCCCCTCGCTCGCCCCTACCGGGTGAGGGGAAATAAACGCATCTGTACCCTACAATTTTCATACCAAAGCGTGTGGGCATCGCCCACCGCGGGAGACTCACAATGAGTACTACAACCCAGAATATCCCGTGGTATCGCCATCTCAATCGTGCACAATGGCGGGCATTTTCCGCTGCCTGGTTGGGATATCTGCTTGACGGTTTTGATTTCGTTTTAATCGCCCTGGTACTCACCGAAGTACAAGGTGAATTCGGGCTGACGACGGTGCAGGCGGCAAGTCTGATCTCCGCAGCCTTTATCTCTCGCTGGTTCGGCGGCCTGATGCTCGGCGCTATGGGTGACCGCTACGGGCGTCGTCTGGCAATGGTCACCAGCATCGTTCTCTTCTCGGCCGGGACGCTGGCCTGCGGCTTTGCGCCAGGCTACATCACCATGTTTATCGCTCGTCTGGTCATCGGCATGGGGATGGCGGGTGAATACGGTTCCAGCGCCA
Organism: Escherichia sp. Lx600-2; assembly: GCF_036662595.1. NCBI lineage: Bacteria > Pseudomonadati > Pseudomonadota > Gammaproteobacteria > Enterobacterales > Enterobacteriaceae > Escherichia > Escherichia sp. Lx600-2. Next base: position 50,879 of record NZ_JAYQWM010000004.1, read on the forward strand.
CCTATGTCATTGAAAGCTGGCCAAAACATCTGCGTAACAAAGCCAGTGGCTTTCTGATTTCAGGCTTCTCTGTAGGGGCCGTCGTTGCCGCTCAGGTCTACAGCCTGGTGGTTCCGGTCTGGGGCTGGCGTGCGCTGTTCTTTATCGGCATTTTGCCAATCATCTTTGCTCTCTGGCTGCGTAAAAACATCCCGGAAGCGGAAGACTGGAAAGAGAAACACGCAGGTAAAGCACCAGTACGCACAATGGTGGATATTCTCTACCGTGGTGAACATCGCATTGCCAATATCGTAATGACACTGGCGGCGGCTACTGCGCTGTGGTTCTGCTTCGCCGGTAACCTGCAAAATGCCGCGATCGTCGCTGTTCTTGGGCTGTTATGCGCCGCAATCTTTATCAGCTTTATGGTGCAGAGTACGGGCAAACGCTGGCCAACTGGCGTAATGCTGATGGTGGTCGTGTTGTTTGCTTTCCTCTACTCATGGCCGATTCAGGCGCTGCTGCCAACGTATCTGAAAACCGATCTGGCTTATAACCCGCATACTGTCGCCAATGTGCTGTTCTTTAGTGGCTTTGGCGCGGCGGTGGGGTGCTGCGTCGGTGGCTTCCTCGGTGACTGGCTGGGAACCCGCAAAGCGTACGTTTGTAGTCTGTTGGCCTCGCAGCTGCTGATTATTCCGGTATTTGCGATTGGCGGCGCAAACGTCTGGGTGCTCGGTCTGTTACTGTTCTTCCAGCAAATGCTTGGACAAGGGATCGCCGGGATCTTACCGAAACTGATTGGCGGTTATTTCGATACCGACCAGCGTGCAGCGGGCCTGGGCTTTACCTATAACGTTGGCGCATTGGGTGGCGCACTGGCCCCAATCATCGGCGCGTTGATCGCTCAACGTCTGGATCTGGGTACTGCGCTGGCATCGCTCTCGTTCAGTCTGACATTTGTGGTGATCCTGCTGATTGGTCTGGATATGCCTTCCCGTGTTCAGCGTTGGCTGCGCCCGGAAGCATTGCGTACTCATGACGCTATCGACGGCAAACCATTTAGCGGTGCCGTGCCATTTGGCCGCGCCAAAAACGATTTAGTCAAAACCAAAAGTTAATCCTGTTGCCCGGTCTCTGTACCGGGCCTTTCGCTAAGGGAAGATGTATGTCGTTACTTGCACAACTGGATCAAAAAATCGCTGCTAACGGTGGCCTGATTGTCTCCTGCCAGCCGGTTCCGGACAGCCCGCTCGATAAACCCGACATTGTCGCTGCCATGGCATTAGCGGCAGAGCAGGCGGGCGCGGTTGCCATTCGCATCGAAGGTGTGGCAAATCTGCAAGCTACGCGTGCGGTGGTGAGCGTGCCGATTATCGGGATTGTGAAACGCGATCTGGAGGATTCTCCGGTACGCATCACGGCCTATATTGAAGATGTTGATGCGCTGGCGCAGGCGGGCGCGGACATTATCGCTATTGACGGCACCGACCGCCCGCGTCCGGTGCCTGTTGAAACGCTGCTGGCACGTATCCATCATCACGGTTTACTGGCGATGACCGACTGCTCAACGCCGGAAGACGGCCTGGCATGCCAAAAGCTGGGAGCCGAAATTATTGGCACTACGCTTTCTGGCTATACCACGCCTGAAACGCCAGAAGAGCCGGATCTGACGCTGGTGAAAAGGTTGAGTGACGCCGGATGTCGAGTGATTGCCGAAGGGCGTTACAACACGCCTGCTCAGGCGGCTGATGCGATGCGCCACGGCGCGTGGGCGGTGACGGTCGGTTCTGCCATTACGCGTCTTGAACACATTTGTCAGTGGTACAACACAGCGATGAAAAAGGCGGTGCTATGACCACGCTGGCGATTGATATCGGCGGTACTAAACTTGCCGCCGCGCTGATTGGCGCTGACGGGCAGATCCGCGATCGCCGAGAACTTCCTACGCCTGCCAGCCAGACTCCGCAGGCACTGCGTGATGCCTTATCCGCATTAGTCTCTCCGTTGCAAGCTCATGCGCAGCGGGTTGCCATCGCTTCAACCGGGATTATTCGCGACGGCAGCTTGCTGGCGCTGAATCCGCATAATCTTGGTGGATTGTTACACTTTCCGTTAGTCAAAACGCTGGAACAACTTACCAATTTGCCGACCATTGCCATTAACGACGCGCAGGCCGCAGCATGGGCAGAGTATCAGGCGCTGGAAGGCGATGTAACCGAGATGGTGTTTATCACCGTTTCCACTGGCGTCGGCGGCGGTGTAGTGAGCGGCGGCAAACTGCTTACCGGCCCTGGCGGTCTGGCGGGGCACATCGGGCATACGCTAGCCGATCCACACGGCCCAGTCTGCGGCTGTGGACGCACAGGTTGCGTGGAAGCGATTGCTTCTGGTCGCGGTATTGCAGCGGCAGCGCAGGGGGAGTTGGCTGGCGCGGATGCGAAAACTATTTTCATGCGCGCCGGGCAGGGCGACGAGCAGGCGCAGCAGCTGATTCACCGCTCCGCACATGTGCTGGCAAGGCTGATCGCTGATATTAAAGCCACAACTGATTGTCAGTGCGTGGTGGTCGGTGGCAGCGTTGGTCTGGCAGAAGGGTATCTGGCGCTGGTGGAAACGTATCTGGCGCAGGAGCCAGCGGCATTTCATGTTGATTTACTGGCGGCGCACTACCGCCATGATGCAGGTTTACTTGGGGCTGCGCTGTTGGCCCAGGGAGAAATATTATGATGATGGGTGAAGTACAGTCATTACCGTCTGCTGGGTTACATCCTGCGTTACAGGACGCGTTAACACTAGCCTTAGCCGCCAGGCCGCAAGAAAAAGCACCGGGTCGTTACGAATTACAGGGCGACGATATCTTTATGAATGTCATGACGTTTAACACTCAATCGCCCGTCGAGAAAAAAGCGGAATTGCACGAGCAATACATTGATATCCAGCTGTTATTAAAAGGTGAGGAACGGATTCTGTTTGGCATGGCAGGCACTGCGCGCCAGTGTGAAGAGTTCCACCATGAAGATGATTACCAGCTTTGCAGCGCCATTGAAAACGAGCAAACCATCAACTTAAAACCGGGAATGTTCGCCGTGTTTATGCTAGGAGAACCGCATAAACCAGGATGCGTTGTCGGCGAACCTGGTGAGATTAAAAAGGTTGTGGTGAAGGTTAAGGCTGATTTAATGGCTTAAAACTTAGTTCGTTTTAAAGATTCTGCAGACAGTGTCTGCAGAATTCGAAACCGCTGAAATTAACGGAGTCTATAGCCTTCTTCTAGCACCGCCTGTGTTCGAACGAGTTCATCCGCGAGTCGTTTTTCATCAGGTAGTTGCATCTTATATTCACTCGCCAGAACGGTGTTAGGCAAACCAGCCAGTGCATAATGCGCTTCTCCGACTCCTTTCTCTGCACAGAGAACCAGACCGATGGGCGGATTTTCATCCGGTAGTGACCAGTGCTCTTTGGCGTAGTTGAGATACATATTCATCTGTCCGGCATCGCTATAGCTGAATTTGCCCACTTTTAGATCGACGATTAGCAGGCAGCGTAAACGGCGGTGGAAAAACAGCAGATCGACACGAAACCAGTTGTCATCAATGCGTAACCTTCGCTGCCGACCAACAAAGGCAAAATCATCCCCAAGTTCCAGCATGAAATCCATCAGGTGGTTGATCAGCGCCTCCTCAAAATCGGATTCTGAGTATTCATCTTTCAATTCCAGAAATTCGAGCACAAAGGGATCGCGTATCGCCTGTTGCGGAAGAATATGCGTCTCGGCAGGAGCGTGTTGTTGCAGCATGGCTGATTTGTCATGTGACAGCAGTGTTCGCTCATAAAATTGGGTCGCAATTTGCCGTTCTAGCTGGCGAACAGACCAGCCACAGCGGAGCGTCTCTTTTTCATAAAAGCTGCGGGCGTCAGCGTTTTTAACGGAAAGTAAACGGACGTAGGTGGACCAGGGCAGGGGGAAAGATTTGGCAGACAGCGTCTGCCAAATCTTTGCCGATGGGAATTCTGCAGATGGTGTCTGCGGAATTCCCAATGGTGTTAATTCGCCAGACACTGTCTGGCGAATTTCAACATGTTGAAAAAAGAGGTAAAAAAGCCTCATTTGGCGTAAGTTTTTTGCAGAGAACCCACGCTTATACCTTAGACTTAAATCCTTTGATAGTCGCTTGATTAGCTGCGCACCATACGCAGCCCTGGCCTCGCCACCTTGTTCAAATTCGACAATTCGTCGGCCAATTTCCCAGTATGTCGCGGTCATCAGCGCGTTAACGCTACGTACCGTTTCCGTCCGGGCGCTATCGACCAGATGAATAATGCCGTCGTGGATTTGCTGGTAGCCTGCTGTGGTTCCTTCTGAGAGCGATTCCATTATCTGTCCCTTAATATGGCGCAGTGTTGAATAATGGAATCAGCTATACGCCGGGCATCTGCCGGTAACAATCCAGATGTGCGTATTACATTGGTTTTCTTCAGATTATGCGAGGCGCTTTCCAGAACGAAAGGAGAATTTCAGCGCCGACTCTTTTCTGAGGAGGCGGCGCTGGGACAGAGCTTAAACTTCCAGCCAGTTCATAATGCCGTCTGCCGCCTTACGACCTTCGGCAATAGCGGTAACGACAAGATCGGAACCACGGACGATATCGCCGCCAGCAAAGATTTTCGGGTTGCTGGTCTGGAAAGCGTTGTCGCTGCCTTCCGGGGCGATGATGCGGCCTTGCGAATCCAGCTCGACGCTGTGTTTTGCCAGCCATTCCATGCTGTGTGGACGGAAACCAAACGCCATGATCACCGCATCTGCCGGAACGATATGTTCGGAACCTGCAACGATCTCCGCGCGGCGACGGCCTTTGGCGTCCGGTTCGCCCATTTCGGTACGCACCATTTTTACGCCGCTGACTTTGCCGTTACCGTTCACTTCAATCCCCAGCGGTTGGACGTTGAATTTGAACTCAACACCTTCTTCCCGCGCGTTTTTCACTTCGCGGCGGGAACCCGGCATGTTCTCTTCATCACGACGATAGGCACAGGTTACGTGCTTCGCTCCCTGGCGTACAGACGTGCGCACGCAGTCCATCGCAGTGTCGCCACCGCCAAGTACTACCACGCGTTTACCTTCCATGCTGACGAACGGTTCGTCGTTGGTTTCACCAAAGCCCATTAACTGTTTGGTGTTGGCGATGAGGAACGGCAGCGCTGCGTACACGCCATCAGCGTCTTCGTTTTCCAGCCCGCCGCGCATTGACTGATAAGTCCCGACGCCAAGGAACACGGCATCGTAATCACTCAGCAGATCGTCCAGCTGTACGTCGCGGCCCACTTCGGTATTGAGTTTGAATTCAATACCCATGCCGGTGAAGATTTCACGGCGGCGCGTCATTACCTCTTTTTCCAGTTTGAAAGCCGGAATACCGAAGGTCAGCAAGCCGCCAATTTCCGGGTGACGGTCGAAGACGACCGCTTTTACGCCGTTGCGCGTCAGGACATCTGCACACGCCAGACCCGCCGGGCCTGCGCCGATAATCGCCACTTTTTTACCGGTCTGTTTCACGCCGGACATATCCGGACGCCAGCCCATTTCGAACGCTTTATCATTGATATAACGCTCAATGTTGCCGATGGTCACCGCGCCAAACTCATCGTTCAGGGTGCAGGAACCTTCGCACAGACGGTCTTGCGGGCAGACACGTCCGCATACTTCCGGCAGAGTGTTGGTCTGGTGCGACAGTTCTGCCGCTTCAAAAATACGCCCCTCGTTGGCGAGCTTCAGCCAGTTCGGGATGTAGTTGTGTACCGGGCATTTCCACTCGCAGTATGGGTTGCCGCACGACAGGCAGCGGTCAGCCTGCGCTTTGGCCTGGCCTTCGGAAAACGGCTCGTAAATTTCAATAAACTCAATTTTGCGGATCTTCAGCGGTTTCTTAGGCGGATCAACGCGCTGCAGGTCGATAAATTGATAAACATTCTGACTCATTGTTGCTACCCCTTACTGCGCCTGCACGCGCAACTCTGCTGCGCTACGACTACGGTGACCCAGCAGTGCTTTTACATCACTGGACTTCGGTTTAACCAGCGCAAATTTAGTGGCGAAGGTTGACCAGTTCGCCAGAATCTCTTCACCACGCTGGGAACCGGTATGCTGCACATGCTCGGTGATAAGACCACGCAGATGCTCTTCATGGATCGCCAAATCGTCAACGCTTAATACTTCCACCAGTTCCGGGTTAACGCGTTTGCGGAAATCGCCGCTTTCATCGAGAACGTAAGCGAAGCCGCCAGTCATGCCCGCGCCGAAGTTCACGCCGGTTTTACCCAGAATACAGACTATACCGCCCGTCATATATTCACAGCCGTTGTCGCCAATGCCTTCTACCACGGTGATTGCACCGGAGTTACGCACGCCGAAACGTTCACCCGCGCGGCCTGCGGCATACAGACGACCACCGGTCGCGCCATACAGGCAGGTGTTGCCGATAATACTTGCTTCATGGCTGCGGAAGGCGGAACCAACCGGAGGACGAATGGCGATTAAGCCGCCCGCCATGCCTTTACCGACATAGTCGTTGGCATCCCCGGTCAGGTACAGTTCCACGCCGCCCGCGTTCCACACACCGAAACTCTGGCCTGCGGTGCCGTTGAAGTACGCTTTGATAGGATCGGCTGCCAGCCCCTGATCGCCGTGCGTCTGGGCGATATAGCCTGAAAGCGACGCGCCGACAGAACGGTCGGTGTTGCGGATATCGAACCAGAAGGTTTTGCTCTGGCGTTCATCGACAAACGGTTTCGCCTGTTGCAGCAACTGCGCGTTCAGCAGGCCGTTATCAAACGGCGGATTGTTTTCGGTGCAGTAGAGTGCCTTACCTGGATGCGGCTCGGCAGTCTCCAGCAGCTTCGACAGCGCCAGTTTCTGCTGTTTGGCGGTGAACCCGTCCAGCTCTTTCAGCAGGTCGGTGCGACCAATCAGATCCACCAGACGTGTTACGCCAAGCTGTGCCATCAGCTCGCGGGTTTCACGGGCGATAAACTCAAAGTAATTCGTCACCTTGAACGGCAGGCCGTGATAGTGATTCTTACGCAGTTTGTCATCCTGAGTTGCCACACCCGTTGCGCAGTTGTTCAGGTGGCAAATACGCAGATATTTACAGCCGAGCGCGACCATTGGGCCAGTGCCGAAGCCGAAGCTTTCTGCGCCGAGAATCGCCGCTTTGATGATATCGACACCCGTTTTCAGGCCGCCATCGACCTGCAAACGGATTTTATGACGCAAGCCGTTGGCAACCAGCGCCTGCTGGGTTTCAACAAGCCCCAGCTCCCACGGGCAACCTGCGTATTTCACCGATGAAAGCGGACTTGCGCCGGTGCCACCGTCATAGCCTGCGATGGTGATTAAATCGGCATAAGCTTTCGCCACACCGGTGGCGATGGTACCAACGCCCGGTTCGGAAACCAGCTTCACGGAGATCATCGCTTTCGGGTTAACCTGCTTGAGGTCGAAAATGAGCTGCGCTAAGTCTTCGATAGAGTAGATATCGTGGTGCGGCGGCGGGGAGATCAGCGTCACGCCCGGCACCGAATAGCGCAGTTTGGCAATGTAAGGAGTGACTTTGTCGCCCGGCAACTGACCGCCTTCGCCCGGCTTCGCGCCCTGGGCGACTTTAATCTGAATGACGTCGGCATTGACCAGATACGCCGGAGTAACCCCAAAGCGACCGGAAGCCACCTGCTTGATGCGCGACACTTTGTTGGTGCCGTAGCGCGCCGGGTCTTCACCACCTTCACCGGAGTTAGAGTTACCGCCGATGCTGTTCATCGCTTCCGCCAGCGCCTCGTGAGCTTCCGGGCTTAACGCGCCGATAGACATCGCCGCGGTATCGAAGCGTTTAAACAGTTCGCTTGCCGGTTCAACATCGGCAATGTTGACCGCGTTTTCACCCAGCGTAATTGCCAGCAGATCGCGCAGCGTGGTTGCCGGACGCTCATTAACCAGCTTCGCGTATTTCTGATAGTCGCTATACTCGCCGCTCTGTACCGCCTGTTGCAGCGTGCGCACCACGTCCGGGTTGTAGGCGTGGTATTCGCCGCCGTGGACGTATTTCAGCAGGCCGCCCTGGCTGATGGGCTTGCGCGCCAGCCAGGCACGTTTCGACAGATTCAGCAGATCCTGCTGGAAGTCTTCAAAGCTCGCCCCCCCAATGCGGCTGACCGCCCCCTGGAAGCACAGGCCCACTACATCATCGTGCAGACCGACCGCTTCAAACAGTTTCGAGCAGCGGTAAGAGGCGATGGTGGAGATGCCCATTTTGGACATGATTTTGTACAAGCCTTTGTTGATGCCGTTACGGTAGTTGAGCATCACGGTACGATAATCTTTGGCAATCGCGTGGGTGTCTACCAGACGGCCCAGCGTTTCATAGGCAAGGTACGGATAAATAGCCGTCGCGCCGAAACCCAGCAACACGGCGAAGTGGTGCGGATCGCGGGCGCTGGCGGTTTCGACGATGATGTTGGCATCGCAACGCAGGCTTTGATCGACCAGACGGGTCTGGATCGCGCCAACCGCCATCGGAGCCGGAACCGGCAGGCGATCTTTCGCGATATTCCGGTCGGAGAGCACCAGCAGCACGGTGCCGCTACGCACCATCTGTTCTGCTTTGTCGCACAGCTCTTTGACCGTCGCTTCGAGCGTGGTTTTAGTGACGTCAAAGGTGATATCCAGCGTATCTGCGCGGTAGTGCTCCTCTTTCATCGTCGTGAGCTGTTTGAAATCCGAGTAGAGCAGAATCGGCGATTTAAAGCTTAAACGGTGCGCCTGGCCCTCTGCTTCACAGAAGACGTTCATTTCACGACCGATACTGGTGGCGAGCGACATAACATGCGCTTCACGCAGCGGGTCGATTGGCGGGTTAGTCACCTGGGCAAACTGCTGGCGGAAGTAGTCGTAAATAATGCGCGGCTGACTGGAGAGCACGGCGAATGGGGTATCATCGCCCATCGAACCGACCGCTTCCTGACCGTTTTCGCCCAGTACGCGAATTACGGAGTCCAGCTCTTCCGCGCTGTAGTTAAACTGTTTCTGGTAGCTGGCAAGCGTGTCGTCGTCCAGTTCGCGGCTACCCACTTCTTCATCGGGCAGATCTTCAAACGGTACCAGTCGGCGGACGTTTTTCTCCATCCACTCTTTATAAGGGTGGCGGCTTTTCAGATCGTCATCGGTTTCTGCCGAGTGCAGAATACGCCCACTGCGAGTGTCGATCACCATCAGTTCGCCTGGCCCGACGCGGCCTTTTTCGACCACTTCGTCAGGCTGGTAATCCCAGATACCGACTTCAGAGGCGCAGGTGATGAGCTTATCTTTGGTGATGACGTAGCGCGCCGGACGCAGACCGTTACGGTCGAGGTTACAGGCAGCAAAACGACCGTCAGACATCACGATGCCCGCCGGGCCATCCCACGGCTCCATATGCATGGAGTTAAAGTCAAAGAAGGCACGCAGTTCCGGGTCCATATCCGGGTTGTTCTGCCAGGCGGGTGGTACTAATAGACGCATGGCGCGGATGATATCCATCCCGCCTGCCAGCAGCAGTTCCAGCATGTTATCCATCGAACTGGAGTCAGAGCCGGTTTCGTTGACGAACGGTGCGGCGTCGTGCAGGTCAGGGATAAGCGGTGTCTGGAATTTATAGGTACGCGCACGCGCCCATTGGCGGTTACCGGTGATGGTGTTGATTTCACCGTTATGCGCCAGGTAGCGGAACGGTTGCGCCAGCGGCCAGCGCGGTACGGTGTTAGTGGAGAAGCGCTGGTGGAACAGGCAAATGGCCGATTCCAGACGCAGGTCCGCAAGATCCAGATAAAAGCGCGGCAGATCCGCCGGCATACACAGACCTTTATAGATGTTCACCAGATTCGACAGGCTACAGACGTAGAAGTCTTTGTCGGCTTCGAGACGCTTTTCAATGCGGCGGCGGGCGATAAACAGACGGCGCTCCATATCGCGCGGACGCCAGCCTGCCGGGGCGTTCACAAAAATTTGCTCAATGCGTGGCAGAGAGGAGAGGGCGATTTCACCCAGCACGCCTTCGTTAGTGGGGACATCACGCCAGCCCACAATCGACAAGGTTTCGCGTTGCAGTTCTTCTTCAACGATGCGGCGTGCGGCAGCGGCGAGTTCAGGATCTTTATTCAGGAATAGCATCCCGACGGCGTAGTTTTTCGCTAAACGCCAGCCGCGCTCCTGCGCAACGATGCGAAAAAAGCGATCCGGTTTTTGTAACAGCAAGCCGCAACCGTCACCGGTTTTACCATCGGCGAGAATCGCGCCACGGTGCTGCATGCGGGCCAGTGCGTGTATTGCAGTACGCACTACCTTGTGGCTAGGTTCGCCTTCTATGTGGGCGATCAGGCCGAAACCACAGTTATCCCTCTCAAGGGATTTATCGTACAACATATCGTGAACCTCCCCCAGGCTCTGCGGGAACCCCACTTCCGAACCGCTGCGCACGGGCACAGAAAGAGCGTGGCGACGGGGTTTGCGTGTCATGCGCGCGCCTCGCATTCGCCCCCTTGTTGTCCTTTTCGCATCGGTTAATACGGTGAAGAGGGGATCTCAATTACTGCATAAATATGATGAGCAGGCTGCTCATCCAGAAAGCTTCCAGCGGATTTCCAACTTATCGGGAAAGCTGATACAGGTCAAATGGCAAGCTTATTGGTACAGAAATGTGCTTTAGCGCAAAATTCTTTATTAATTGACTGAAATTAAAATAGATTTTCTAATTAAGGCTAAAAGGAGCGTCGTTAGAGAAACAGCCAATTCCTGACTGTCATTAAGGCGTGTTAACCCTTATCCTGCCTTGAACTGACGAGAAAACCAGCATTTTATACTGCCTTAATTGGTGATGACGTTTCATGCTACTGTTTTTGCCTAAAATCCATAAGGAGATAAAAAAATCTGACACAAGATAAGCAAAAGTGATTTATATGATTATGCATGAAATTTCGGTAATTTTGATTGATTATGCAGTTGGTAAAGGCAGGCCGGGACGATTGATCCAGGTCATCGCCGAAATGAGCTAAAAATGGCAGGCTTTGGCCTCTTTTCAAGGCGCGGTCTATCAGATTATGCAGTTACAGAAATTAGTCAATATGTTTGGTGGTGATCTCACCCGTCGTTATGGGCAAAAGGTGCATAAGCTGACGCTGCACGGCGGTTTTAGCTGCCCTAACCGTGACGGTACCATCGGGCGTGGCGGCTGCACATTCTGTAATGTTGCCTCGTTTGCCGATGAAGCGCAGCAACATCGTTCCATTGCCGAGCAACTGGCGCACCAGGCGAATTTAGTTAACCGCGCTAAACGCTATCTGGCCTACTTTCAGGCGTATACCAGCACCTTTGCGGAAGTTCAGGTGCTGCGTTCTATGTATCAGCAGGCGGTGAGCCAGGCCAATATTGTCGGTTTGTGTGTTGGTACTCGCCCGGACTGCGTGCCGGATGCGGTGCTGGATCTGCTTTGCGAATATAAGGACCAGGGCTACGAAGTGTGGCTGGAGCTGGGGCTACAAACCGCCCACGACAAAACCCTGCATCGCATTAATCGCGGCCATGATTTTGCCTGTTATCAGCGTACAACCCAGCTGGCACGTCAGCGCGGGCTGAAGGTGTGTTCTCACTTAATTGTCGGCCTGCCTGGCGAAGGGCAGGCTGAATGTTTGCAAACGCTGGAGCGAGTGGTTGAAACCGGCGTGGACGGCATAAAGCTGCATCCGCTGCATATTGTGAAAGGCAGCATTATGGCGAAAGCCTGGGAAGCGGGGCGTTTGAACGGTATTGAACTGGAGGATTACACGCTCACTGCCGGAGAAATGATTCGCCATACGCCACCGGAAGTGATCTACCACCGCATTTCCGCCAGCGCCCGTCGCCCGACGCTGCTTGCTCCACTGTGGTGCGAAAATCGATGGACGGGAATGGTCGAGCTGGATCGCTATCTGAATGAACATGGCGTACAGGGATCGGCGCTGGGACGTCCGTGGATACCTCCAACGGAGTAGGTCGTTGAGGGGAATTCCGCATTTCTCACACAATTTATAACGTAACTGTCAGAATTGGGTATTATTGGGGCAGGTTGTCGTGAAGGAATTCCCTAATGAAGCAAATTCGTCTGCTGGCGCAGTATTATGTTGACCTGATGATGAAGTTAGGTCTGGTGCGCTTCTCAATGTTGCTGGCGCTGGCCCTCGTCGTTCTTGCCATTGTGGTACAAATGGCGGTAACCATGGTGCTGCATGGTCAGGTCGAAAGCATTGATGTTATTCGTTCTATCTTCTTTGGTTTGCTGATTACGCCGTGGGCGGTCTACTTTCTATCGGTGGTCGTCGAGCAACTGGAGGAGTCACGGCAACGTCTGTCACGGCTGGTGCAAAAACTGGAGGAGATGCGCGAGCGCGATTTGAGCCTCAACGTTCAGTTAAAAGATAATATTGCCCAGCTAAATCAGGAAATTGCCGTTCGTGAAAAAGCGGAAGCAGAACTGCAGGAAACCTTCGGCCAACTGAAAATTGAAATCAAAGAGCGCGAAGAGACACAAATTCAGCTCGAGCAGCAATCCTCATTCTTACGTTCCTTCCTTGATGCTTCACCCGACCTGGTTTTTTATCGTAACGAAGATAAAGAGTTTTCCGGCTGTAACCGCGCGATGGAGCTGCTGACCGGAAAAAGCGAAAAACAACTGGTTCACCTGAAACCTGCTGATGTTTACTCACCGGAAGCCGCCGCAAAAGTCATTGAAACCGATGAAAAAGTGTTCCGTCATAATGTGTCACTGACCTATGAGCAGTGGCTGGATTATCCCGACGGGCGCAAAGCCTGCTTTGAAATCCGTAAAGTGCCGTACTACGACCGCGTGGGTAAACGTCACGGTTTGATGGGCTTTGGTCGCGACATTACCGAGCGTAAGCGGTATCAGGATGCGCTTGAACGCGCCAGCCGCGACAAAACGACGTTTATCTCCACCATCAGTCACGAATTGCGTACACCGCTGAACGGTATCGTCGGCCTGAGCCGCATCCTACTGGATACCGAACTCACCGCCGAGCAGGAAAAATATCTCAAAACTATCCATGTTTCGGCCGTCACGCTGGGGAATATCTTCAACGATATTATCGACATGGATAAGATGGAACGGCGCAAGGTCCAGCTTGATAATCAGCCGGTTGATTTCACCAGCTTCCTTGCCGATCTGGAAAATCTCTCCGCCTTGCAGGCGCAACAAAAAGGATTGCGCTTTAACCTGGAGCCTACGCTGCCATTACCGCATCAGGTCATTACCGACGGGACGCGTTTACGGCAGATCCTGTGGAACCTCATCAGTAACGCCGTCAAATTCACCCAGCAAGGCCAGGTTACCGTGCGCGTGCGTTACGATGAAGGCGATATGCTGCATTTTGAAGTGGAAGATTCTGGTATCGGCATTCCGCAGGATGAGCTGGATAAAATCTTCGCCATGTATTACCAGGTGAAAGACAGTCATGGCGGTAAACCTGCCACCGGCACCGGTATTGGTCTGGCCGTTTCTCGTCGTCTGGCGAAAAATATGGGCGGCGATATTACGGTTACCAGCGAACAGGGCAAAGGTTCAACCTTTACGTTGACGATCCACGCACCGTCGGTGGCAGAAGAGGTCGATGATGCGTTTGATGAAGACGATATGCCTTTACCGGCGCTGAATGTGCTGCTGGTGGAAGACATTGAACTGAACGTGATTGTCGCGCGTTCTGTGCTGGAAAAATTAGGTAACAGCGTTGATGTCGCCATGACCGGCAAGGCGGCGCTGGAGATGTTTAAACCGGGCGAATACGACCTGGTGTTGCTGGATATTCAGTTGCCAGATATGACCGGGCTGGATATCTCTCGTGAACTGACGAAGCGTTATCCGCGCGAGGATTTACCGCCGCTGGTGGCTTTAACCGCTAACGTGCTGAAAGACAAGCAAGAGTACCTCAATGCTGGAATGGATGATGTGCTGAGTAAGCCGCTTTCTGTTCCGGCGCTAACCGCGATGATCAAGAAATTCTGGGATACCCAGGATGATGAGGAGAGTACGGTGACGACAGAAGAGAACAGTAAATCAGAAGCATTGCTCGATATTCCCATGCTGGAACAGTATCTCGAACTTGTAGGACCGAAGCTGATCACCGACGGGTTAGCGGTGTTTGAGAAGATGATGCCGGGCTATGTCAGCGTGCTGGAGTCGAATCTGACGGCGCAGGATAAAAAAGGCATTGTTGAGGAAGGACATAAAATTAAAGGTGCGGCGGGGTCAGTGGGGTTACGCCATCTGCAACAGCTAGGTCAGCAAATTCAGTCTCCTGACCTTCCTGCCTGGGAAGATAACGTCGGTGAATGGATTGAAGAGATGAAAGAAGAGTGGCGTCACGACGTAGAAGTGCTGAAAGCGTGGGTGGCAAAAGCCACTAAAAAATGACCCCGGCTAGACCGGGGTGCGCGAATACTGCGCCAACACCAGGGAAATCTTGGCTGCGCCGTAAATTATTATGATGAGTTACAAGGGCACAGCACTGTTTTTCAGGCCGCACGCAGTTAAGATAGCAAAACTTAAATGATTTGTTACATGAATCAGTTAAATGTGTGATGCGTACCATTTTTATTAAAAAAATTAATGTGTTTCAGTCAATTGCGAAAGGATGATCACAATGAAGAAAATTGGCGTAATTCTGAGCGGATGCGGCGTCTATGACGGTTCTGAAATTCATGAAGCGGTGTTGACGTTGTTAGCTATTTCACGCAGCGGTGCGCAGGCGGTCTGCTTTGCACCGGATAAGCAGCAGGTTGATGTTATCAACCATTTAACTGGCGAAGCGATGACGGAAACGCGCAATGTGCTGATTGAAGCGGCACGAATAACGCGCGGTGAAATCCGTCCTCTGGCCCAGGCCGATGCCGCTGAACTGGATGCGTTGATTGTGCCAGGGGGTTTTGGCGCGGCGAAGAATTTAAGCAATTTTGCCAGTCTTGGTAGCCAATGCACCGTTGACCGTGAATTAAAGGTGCTGGCACAAGCGATGCATCAGGCCGGAAAACCGCTTGGTTTTATGTGTATTGCCCCGGCGATGCTGCCGAAAATTTTCGATTTCCCGCTGCGTTTGACCATCGGTACTGATATCGATACCGCAGAAGTGCTGGAAGAGATGGGCGCGGAGCATGTGCCGTGTCCTGTCGATGATATCGTGGTTGATGAAGACAATAAGATTGTCACCACCCCGGCATATATGCTGGCGCAGAACATTGCAGAAGCGGCGAGCGGCATTGATAAGCTGGTTTCCCGCGTGCTGGTTCTGGCTGAATGAGTAAAAGCCGCTTAACGGTGTTTAGTTTCGTTCGCCGTTTTCTTCTGCGGTTAATGGTTGTCCTCGCCGTTTTCTGGGGCGGGGGCATCGCGTTGTTTAGCGTTGCTCCTGTTCCTTTCTCAGCGGTAATGGTCGAGCGACAGGTCAGCGCCTGGCTGCATGGCAATTTTCGTTACGTGGCACATTCTGACTGGGTCAGTATGGATCAAATCTCGCCGTGGATGGGACTGGCGGTGATTGCCGCAGAAGATCAGAAATTTCCTGAGCACTGGGGCTTTGATGTCGCTTCCATTGAGAAAGCCCTGGCGCACAACGAGCGCAATGAAAACCGTATTCGCGGTGCTTCAACGATTTCTCAGCAGACGGCCAAAAATCTCTTTTTATGGGATGGGCGTAGCTGGGTTCGAAAAGGGCTGGAAGCCGGATTAACGCTGGGGATAGAAACAGTCTGGAGCAAAAAGCGTATCCTGACGGTTTACCTGAATATCGCCGAATTTGGCGACGGTGTGTTTGGCGTCGAAGCTGCGGCACAACGCTATTTCCACAAACCCGCGAGCAAACTTACCCGATCGGAAGCTGCCTTACTGGCAGCTGTATTACCTAATCCACTTCGTTTCAAAGTCTCCGCGCCATCGGGCTACGTGCGCAGCCGTCAGGCGTGGATTTTACGGCAGATGTATCAGTTAGGCGGTGAGCCGTTTATGCAACAACACCAGCTGGATTAAGCTTCGCGCGAAGTGAGGGCCAGCGTTTTGCTCTCACGAGGTTGCAGATCTTTCTGCAGGGCAATAGCCAGCGCCGGTTGGGCGATAAATCGTTTCCACAACCGCTCTTGCTTACGCAGACAACACCACTTGGACCAGGTCGCCAGTGGAATCAATGTGCTTTCACCAATGTTGTCGCAGACGACGGGGATAACCTCTGACTCACTAATGCGGTGACAGAGGATATTCTGCGGCTTCAGCGACATCGTCACGATACGGTTATCCTGCAAATAACGCTTCAGCTGTTTCAGTAATTGGCGCAGTTGTGCAACGTCTTCTTCGTAACGGCATTGTTCAGCAAATTCGGTCAGCGTAATGGAGGGCTTGCCGTCAAAATCGGCAATCACATCGTAGACATAACCGGTTCCGCAATCCGTCTCAACGGTACCGTGATAGCGCGGTATTCCACTCCAGTCTTTTAACCGGCGACCAAGATGCGCGTAGTACTTTAACTCACGACGGATCTCTTTATCGCCACCATCGCCACGATGGTAGACAATCTTGATACAGCGTTGGGCATCTTCCGGATGCGCATAACATTTCCGATGTCTTCCGGTGCCCAGGGGACTTTGTTCAGATAAGCGAATCATGCCATCTCCTGGAAATATTTTCTGACGATCTCCAGTATGGTCGATTAACTTAAACGAAACCTAAACAATGCTTCTTAAGGTTTTCTTAAGGTTCTTCTGAAAGTAAAAAGCGCACGAAATGTACAATTGACGTTGATTGAGAACGATTTCAGTACGCGCTTTTCTTATTGCCGGGGGAGCTTGAAGGGATTTGAATGTCAAAGTGATGAAGATTAATCTTCATCAAAACCAGAGTTAAAGAGGGCGATAACGGCGGCCAGTGCTTCCTCTTCCTGTGGACCGGTCGCTTCAACTTCAATCTGCCGTCCTTTGGCAGAATCCAACATCAGCAGCGCAATAACGCTGTTGGCTTCAGCCTCGGTGCCTTCGTCATTACGTAACAGCACTTCAGCGTCAAAACCCTGCATTAATTCAAACAGCTTCATTGCAGGCCGGGCATGCATGCCCAGCTTGTTTGTGATTTCAACAGTTTGCTTGACGGTCATGGTTTACGTTTTTCCAGCGTACGATGGCGTGACTGGACGTTTTTACCGCGCGAGCGGAAGTAGTCAGCCAGTTGCTCTGCAATATACACCGAACGGTGCTTCCCGCCGGTACAACCAATGGCGACCGTCAGGTAGCTACGGTTGTTGGTTTCCAGCATAGGTAACCATAGCTCAAGATAGCTTCGCGTCTGGTAGATAAAATTGTGTACTTCTGTGTGGCGGTCGAGGAACGCGGCGACAGGCTTATCAAGACCTGTCATTGGACGCAGTTTCGGATCCCAGTGCGGGTTCGGCAAGAAGCGCACGTCAAAGACGTAATCTGCATCGATAGGGATACCGTGTTTGAAGCCGAAAGACTCAAAGACCATTGTCAGTTCGCGTTCACGTTTACCCAGCAGACGGGTACGCAGCATTTCTGCCAGCTCGTGAACGGACATTTCTGAGGTATCGACAATCAGATCCGCTCGCGAACGCAGAGGCTCCAGCAGATCGCTTTCTTTGTCGATAGCACTTTCCAGCGACAGGTTTTTGCTGGAAAGCGGATGCAGTCGGCGCGTGTCACTGTAACGACGAATTAAGGTATTACGGTCGGCATCCAGGAACAGTAGTTGCGGTGAGAAAGCGTCAGGCAGGTTACTCATCGCCTGTTCGAATATTTCTGGTGACTCCGGCATATTACGAACATCAATGCTGACGGCGGCAGAAATCTCGCGATCGGCCAGGGTTCGAGCCAGATCGGGTAACAACACTACGGGAAGGTTATCCACGCAGTAAAAACCCATATCTTCCAGCGCACGCAGGGCGACAGATTTACCTGAACCTGAACGTCCGCTGACGATCATCAGTACCATGTACTGTTTCTCCTCACAACGTCTAAAAGAGACATTACCGAATAACTACGCTTCATCCGGAGTACCTTCGGTATCCGTAATGATTTGATACAGCTCTTCATCGCTCTGGGCTGCGCGTAAACGGCGGCAGATGGTTTTGTCCGCCAGACGTTTTGCCACCAGCGACAGAGTATGCAGGTGCGTTTTAGTTTGGTCTGCCGGCACCAGCAGGGCAAAAAGTAAGTCCACCGGTTGGTTGTCGATGGCATCGAAAGCTATAGGCGTTTCGAGCTGAACGAAAACGCCAACGGCACGCAGAGTATCTTCTTCCAGTTTGCCATGCGGAATGGCAATACCATTGCCGATACCGGTACTGCCCATTTTTTCCCGCGTCAGGATAGCTTCAAAAACCACCTGAGGCGGCAGGCTAAGTTGTTTCGCCGCCAGCTCGCTGATGATTTCCAGGGCGCGTTTTTTGCTCTGACAGTGGACGCGGCTTCGCGTACATTCCCTGTTAAGAACACTGCTAAGCTGTAGAGTTGTATCATTATTTGTCATAATTTCACCTAAGAACCTGCCCACTCAAACAGTGGAACAGGCTCGGAGCATTAACCGTACAAATGGCCCGTTGTGCCGCACAACAGGCCGCCATGCACATGCTAATTGCCCGGACAATTAGTGTTGTTTCAGTTTATCTTTATGTTTGGTCAACTGGCGTGCCAGCTTATCAATTAAGCCATCAATGGCAGCGTACATGTCCTGACCTTCCGCGCTGGCATGAATTTCACCACCGTTTACATGCAGTGTTGCATCTGAGGTGTGGGTGACTTTCTCCACTTTCAGAACAACATAGACCTGGTTGATTCGGTCAAAATATTGCTCAAGTTTGGCAAATTTGGCTGTAACAAATTCGCGCAGTGCCTCGGTGATCTCGACGTTATTTCCGGTAATGTTGAGCTGCATAGTGTCTTCCTTATCGGTTGGGTCAAACGAGCTGTTTACGCTGGTTTGACGGCGGAATGGATAAAGACTCTCGGTACTTCGCAACAGTGCGGCGTGCCACCATGATACCTTGTTCCGACAGCAAAGAGGTTAACTTGCTGTCGCTCAACGGTTTCGCCGGGTTTTCCGCCGCGATTAATTTCTTCACCAGCGCACGAATCGCCGTGGAGGAAGCTTCGCCGCCGCCCTCGGTATTGACGTGACTGGAAAAGAAATACTTCAGTTCAAAAATGCCTCGTGGACTATGCAGGTATTTTTGCGTGGTCACGCGAGATATCGTCGATTCATGCATTTCGACAGCCTGGGCGATATCGGCCAGTACCATCGGTTTCATATATTCTTCACCTTGCTCAAAGAAGGCTTGCTGCTGTTCAACGATACAGCGACTCACGCGCAGTAGCGTATCGTTACGGCTTTCCAGACTCTTGATCAACCATTTGGCATCCTGCAGATTGCTGCGGATAAACTGGCTATCACCATCGTTGCGCGCGTTATTGCACATCGAGGCGTAGTGCTGGTTGATTTGCAGACGCGGAATGCTGTCACTGTTGAGTTCTACCGTCCAGTGACCGTTATGCTTACGCACCAGCACATCTGGAATGACATACTCAGGTTCGCCAGTCTGGATCGATTGTCCGGGGCGCGGATCGAGCGACTGGATCAGATTGACGGCTTCTTTCAGCACATCTTCTTTCAGACGCGTGACGCGCATTAAAGTGCGGAAGTCGTGATTGGCTAACAGATCGAGATGATCGCTAATAATCAGTCTGGCCTCTTCCAGCCACGGCGTGGTTTTATCGAATTGGGAGAGTTGGATCAGCAGGCAGTCACGCAGATCTTTTGCCGCCACACCGACCGGATCAAACCGTTGGATCCGCTTAAGGACGGCTTCAACTTCGTCGATGTCGATCTCTTCATCGCCCATACTTTCGAGAATATCTTCCAGCGGGACAGTCAGATAACCGGTGTCATCAACGGCATCGACGATAGAGGTAGCAATAGCGCGGTCAGTGTCGGAAAACGGTGTCAGCTCGACCTGCCACATCAGGTAATCCTGCAAGGTCTGCGTCGTTTCGCCCTGATAGACCGGTAGCTCGTCGTCAATGTAGTCACCGCTGGTGCCGGATGGTGTACCAGCGGTGTAAATGGTGTCCCAACTGGCATCGAGCGGCAGCTCTTCCGGCATCTCTTTTTGTTCGAGCGCGTCGGCGGTGTCCAGCGTTTCACTGTCTTGCGTTTCGCGGGTGTCGATTTCTTCATGAGTGTCGATTTGCTCAAGCAGCGGATTACTCTCCAGCGCCTGCTGTAGCTCCTGCTGAAGTTCCAGCGTCGACAACTGCAACAGACGAATTGCCTGTTGGAGCTGTGGCGTCATCGCCAGTTGTTGGCTAAGCCTGAGTTGCAAACCTTGCTTCATGTTCAGAATCGTACTCTCCTGCTAAAACGTCGCAAACTTCTACCCTATCAGAGTCTGAAGTCTTCCCCAAGGTATACACGCTTAACGTGTTCGTCTTGTAAGATTTCTGTAGGCGTGCCGTGGGCGATCAAATGCCCCTGACTGACGATATAAGCGCGTTCACAAACCGCCAGTGTTTCACGCACGTTGTGGTCAGTGATCAGCACGCCCAGGCCGCTGTCGCGCAGGTGCTCAATGATGCGTTTAATGTCGATAACCGAGATCGGGTCAACCCCGGCAAACGGTTCGTCGAGCAGAATAAATTTCGGATTCGCAGCCAGTGCGCGGGCAATTTCTACGCGGCGACGTTCACCCCCGGAGAGTGACTGCCCCATGCTGTCACGCAGGTGCTCAATGTGAAACTCTTCCATCAGCTCGTTCGCACGGTCTTCACGTTGTTCAGCAGACAAGTCGTCACGAATTTGCAGTACCGCCATCAGGTTATCGTAAACGCTGAGGCGACGGAAAATGGAGGCTTCCTGCGGCAGATAGCCGATACCGCGGCGCGCGCGTGCATGCAGAGGCAGCAGACTGATATCGTCATCATCAATAATGATGTTGCCCGCATCGCGCGGCACAATGCCAACAACCATATAGAAAGTGGTGGTCTTACCGGCACCGTTTGGCCCCAGCAGACCGACAATTTCCCCGGAGTTGACGGTCAGGCTGACGTCTTCTACCACGCGACGGCCTTTATAGGCTTTTGCAAGGTTCTTTGCAGTTAATGTTGCCATAACGAATTAATTACCCTTCTTCTGTGCCGGGGTCTGGCCTTTGTTGTTTTTGTCCTGCAGCTGCGACGGCACCAGAACGGTGGTTACGCGCTTGCCTTTGTCGCTGAAAGCCTGCATTTTCTGCTCTTTTACCAGGTAAGTGATCTTATCGCCCTTAATGTTGCTATCGACCTGCTGCAGATAAGCATTACCCGTCAGAACGACAAAATCTTTTGCCAGTTCGTAGTGCATCTGGGAAGCGTGACCTTCAACGGGTTTACCGTTGTCCTGCATCTGGTAGAACGTTGCCGGTTTACCGTAGCCGTCAATCACTTCTTTACCTTGTTCGCCACCCGGACGGGTAACGACCACTTTGTCGGCATTAATTTTTATGGTGCCCTGGGTGACGATGACATTACCGGTAAAGGTAACCACGTTGCCTTGCATATCAAGAGATTGCTGGTCCGATTCAATGTGGATCGGCTGATCAGTGTCTCCGGTTACGGCAAATGCCGGAATGCTGGCGGCCAGAAGTGAGCTGGCAAGCACAAGATTAAGGCTGAGTTTGTTTGTTTTGAATTTCATAGGATGTTCTAACCTTTTCAATCAGCTCGGCGTTCTTGCTGCGTAAGTTGCCGCGCATTTTCAGACCGCTGGAGTTAAATGTTGTTCCGTATAACGTGACGAGGTCTTCAGAGGTAACATCCTGCGTCACCAGATTGATCTGCGCGTTATCCGTCGTGATTCTGCGAAGTTGAGAGTCCGGCACGAGTGCGTTGACTTCAACGTGTCCATATAAATAGAGCATCCGGTCATTGGTCAGCTTGGCTTTATCTGCTTTTACGGACCATGTCGGGATTTTATCCTTATCAAACGTGGTAAGTACCGGCTGCGTAAACCACGAAACGGCCTGATCGGAATAATATTCAACGTGTTGAGCAATCAATCGATAGCTTAGCGCCCCTTCTGGGTTATAGACGAGCGTGTCCGTATGCTCGCTTTTATAGGTGGGATCATTGTTGTTGACGACCACCTGGGCGGTATCGTCTTTTTCGGCCATATTAATGCCGATCATCACCAGAACCGCCAGTGATAGCACAATGATAACCCAACGTCTGGCTTTACTCATATCGATTGCCCTTTGGCTTCATCCAGTTTGCCCTGCGCCAGGAGTAATAAGTCGCAAACTTCGCGCACTGCGCCACGACCGCCAGCAATGCGCGTCACGTAATCGGCGCGCGGGATCAACAGTGGATGCGCATCGGCCACGGCGACGCTTAAACCTACTTTTTCCATTACCGGCCAGTCGATGAGATCATCGCCGACATAAGCCACATTTTCCGGGGCAATCGCCAATTTTTCCAGCAGATCGCTAAAGGCGATCAGTTTGTTTGACTGCCCCTGATACAAGTGAGTGATCCCCAATGTGGCACAACGATCTTCTACCAGTTTAGCCTTTCGCCCGGTAATGATAGCGACTTCAATATCAGAGGTGAGCGCACAACGAATGCCATAACCGTCACGAACATTGAACGCTTTCAGCTCTTCGCCGTTATTGCCCATATAAATCAGGCCATCTGACAGTACGCCATCAACGTCGAGGATTAGCAGACGAATGTTCTCTGCTTTTGCTATAACGTCGGCGCTGACAGGGCCGTAACAGGTCGCAAGCGACGCACCTGCTTTGCTCATTGTTGTTTATCCTTGAATCTTTACACTACGCCTGCACGCAGTAAATCATGCATATGTAACACACCGAGTAAATGGTCGCCATCGGCAACCATCACGGAGGTGATATGGCGGGACTGCATTAAGTTCAGTGCCTCAACGGCCAGAATGCCAGGGCGCACGCGTATTCCCCCCGGCGTCATCACATCGGCAATACTTAACTGACGAACATCCACGCCCATATCGAAGACACGGCGTAAATCACCGTCGGTAAAGATGCCTTCAATCATCATATTGTCATCGCAAATGACAGTCATACCAAGATTTTTGCGGGTAACTTCCAGTAACGCGTCACGCAGACTGGCCGTTTTCTTAACATGCGGGATCTCATCGCCCGTATGCATAATATCGTTTACGCGCAGCAGAAGTTTACGACCCAGTACGCCGCCTGGGTGTGAGAGCGCAAAATCTTCAGCAGTAAAGCCGCGTGCTTTTAACAGCGCGACAGCGAGGGCATCGCCCATAACCAGCGTGGCGGTGGTGCTGCTGGTCGGTGCCAGCCCTAACGGACAGGCTTCTTTCGCTACTTTAACACACAGATGCACATCTGCGGCGCGCGCCATGCTGCTCTCCGGGCGACCGGTGATGCAGATTAACGGTACGTGAAGACGCTTAAGCACTGGAATTAAGGCAGTGATTTCGCTGGATTCACCTGAGTTAGAGATAGCAATCACCACATCCTGTGGGGTGACCATGCCTAAATCACCATGCGCGGCTTCACCAGGATGGACGAAAAATGAAGGTGTACCGGTGCTGGCAAACGTTGCGGCCATTTTGCGCCCGATGTGCCCCGATTTCCCCATCCCCATGACGACAACTTTCCCTTTACACCAGAACATCTTTTCACAGGCAAGCGTGAAATTCTGATTGATGTATTGATCAAGCTCCGCCAGGCATTCACGTTCAATCGCCAGGACTTCTTTACCTGCTTGCTGAAAGTCAAAACCCGGTTGTAACTCTACGTGCGACATAATGCGTTTCCAGTTATTCAACGAGTATTGGCGATAACCAGTACAACATCGCCAGCCATACGATAAATCCGCCAGTTAATAATACCCCTACACCACGGCCCGGTTGCGGGGAGCGCCGCCAGCACAGCAACGCAAAAATAATGCTCACCAGCAACATCACGCTGTAGTCACGACTGTACGCCAGTGGATCAATCTCTCCTGGCGTTATCAGCGCGGGTAAACCCAACACGATGACAATATTAAAAATGTTTGCGCCAATGATATTTCCGACAGCAATGTCGTTTTCACCTTTGCGAACCCCCGCTATTGCGGTTGCCAGTTCCGGCAGGCTGGTTCCGATAGCAATTGCCGTCAGCCCCATCGTCAACTCGCTGATGGCAAAGTAATTCGCCAGCACCGTGGCGTTATCAACCACCATCCGCGTGGCCACTGGCATGATGATAAGCGCAATGCCGAGCCATAAAAACGCGACGGGCAATCCGCCGTCACGCGGCAGCTCTGCAAGCTGCTCTCTGGTCAGGCTGTCAGTCCCCTGACGTTCAGCCTGACGTGCAAGTTTAACAATGAACAGCAGCCATAGCACAGCCAGAAAGAGGAGAAAGATACCATCGCTGCGACTAAGTTGTCCGTCATAGAGTACGGAACCGGCCACCACGCTGACCAACAACATTAAGGGTAATTCACGGCGTAGAACATCAGAATGGACGGTAAAAGGACGAACCAGCGCAGCCAGACCGAGGATCAGCAATATATTGATAATGTTTGAGCCGAGGGCTGTACCAACGGCTAAATCGCGTTGTTCGTGCAGAGACGCGGCAAGCGAGACGATGATTTCTGGTAACGATGTACCAATACTGACCACCGTCATGCCGATGATCAGCGGCGGGATGCCAAAGGTTCGGCAAAGAATAGACGCGGCAAAAACCAGGCGGTCGGCACTGTAAACGACCAAAAGTAAACCAACAATTAACAGTGCCGTAGCTAAAAGCATCTAACGTCCTTTCTTCAGGTATACTCGCCGGTCCGCTGAAGATTTTCAGAAAGCCGTAACGGATTCTTAATTTTGACTTTATGCGGCTAAAAAGTAAAACAAATGCCAGCTTTCGCTAACCACGGCGGGTAATATTCTGTAAATATGTTGGGTTCAAGGTTAAATTGAGCGCCATGCTTAGAAAATCAACGCAAGACGAAGGGTGAATTATGGAGCAGTCTGTGGCGAATTTAGTCGATATGCGCGATGTCAGTTTTACGCGTGGCAATCGCTGCATCTTCGATAATATTTCCCTGACCGTGCCGCGAGGGAAGATCACGGCGATCATGGGGCCATCGGGCATCGGTAAAACGACGCTACTCCGTCTGATTGGCGGGCAAATCGCACCAGATCATGGTGAGATCCTTTTCGATGGTGAGAATATTCCGGCGATGTCTCGTTCGCGCCTGTATACAGTGCGCAAACGGATGAGCATGTTATTTCAGTCCGGGGCGTTGTTTACTGATATGAACGTATTTGACAACGTCGCCTATCCACTGCGCGAACATACCCAACTTCCCGCGCCATTGTTGCATAGTACGGTGATGATGAAGCTGGAGGCCGTGGGGCTGCGTGGAGCGGCTAAACTAATGCCTTCTGAACTTTCCGGTGGGATGGCGCGGCGTGCAGCGCTGGCGCGTGCGATTGCGCTGGAGCCGGATCTCATCATGTTTGATGAGCCCTTTGTTGGGCAAGATCCCATTACCATGGGCGTACTGGTGAAGCTGATTTCTGAGCTGAACAGCGCGCTGGGCGTGACTTGTGTGGTGGTTTCTCACGATGTGCCGGAAGTGTTAAGTATTGCGGATCACGCCTGGATCCTGGCGGACAAAAAAATTGTCGCTCATGGCAGTGCCAAGGCGTTGCAGGCGAATCCTGATCCGCGCGTACGTCAGTTTCTGGACGGGATAGCTGACGGGCCTGTTCCGTTCCGCTATCCTGCCGGCGATTATCACGCTGATCTTTTACCAGGGAGTTAAGCCACTCATGCTGTTAAATGCGCTGGCGTCGCTCGGACATAAAGGGATTAAAACCCTGAGAACGTTCGGGCGGGCCGGGTTAATGTTATTCAATGCGCTGGTCGGCAAACCGGAATTTCGTAAACATGCGCCGCTGCTGGTGCGCCAGCTCTATAATGTCGGCGTCCTGTCGATGCTGATTATTGTAGTTTCTGGCGTGTTCATCGGAATGGTGTTGGGGCTGCAAGGTTATCTGGTTCTGACCACTTATAGTGCGGAAACCAGTCTGGGTATGCTGGTGGCGTTATCGCTACTGCGTGAACTGGGGCCGGTGGTTGCCGCGCTGTTGTTTGCCGGGCGTGCTGGTTCGGCGTTAACCGCAGAAATCGGCCTGATGCGCGCTACAGAGCAACTCTCCAGTATGGAGATGATGGCGGTGGATCCGCTGCGTCGGGTTATTTCTCCCCGTTTCTGGGCTGGGGTTATTTCATTACCACTGTTGACGGTTATCTTCGTCGCCGTGGGGATCTGGGGCGGATCGCTGGTCGGCGTCAGTTGGAAAGGCATTGATAGCGGGTTCTTCTGGTCGGCAATGCAAAATGCCGTCGACTGGCGTATGGATCTGGTCAACTGTCTGATTAAGAGCGTGGTGTTCGCCATCACGGTGACGTGGATTTCGTTGTTTAACGGCTACGACGCCATCCCGACGTCTGCCGGGATTAGCCGGGCAACCACTCGCACCGTTGTCCACTCGTCTCTGGCTGTTCTGGGGCTGGATTTTGTGCTGACCGCATTGATGTTTGGGAATTGAGTTCATGCAAACGAAAAAAAATGAAATTTGGGTGGGTATCTTTTTATTAGCAGCACTGCTGGCGGCGCTGTTTGTTTGCCTGAAGGCGGCGAACGTGACGTCAATACGTACTGAACCGACCTACACGCTTTATGCGACGTTCGATAACATTGGCGGCCTGAAAGC
This sequence comes from Escherichia sp. Lx600-2, assembly GCF_036662595.1. Classification (NCBI taxonomy): domain Bacteria; kingdom Pseudomonadati; phylum Pseudomonadota; class Gammaproteobacteria; order Enterobacterales; family Enterobacteriaceae; genus Escherichia; species Escherichia sp. Lx600-2. Next base: position 77,734 of record NZ_JAYQWM010000004.1, read on the forward strand.
GCGCTCTCCGGTCAGCATTGGTGGCGTTGTTGTGGGCCGGGTGGCGGATATTACGCTGGACCCGAAAACCTATCTGCCGCGCGTAACGCTGGAAATTGAACAACGTTATAACCACATTCCTGATACCAGTTCGCTGAGCATTCGTACTTCCGGCCTGCTGGGGGAACAATATCTGGCATTAAACGTCGGTTTTGAAGACCCGGAACTGGGGACTGCTATCCTGAAGGATGGCGATACAATTCAGGACACCAAGTCTGCGATGGTGCTGGAAGATCTCATTGGTCAGTTCCTTTACGGTAGTAAAGGCGATGACAATAAGAATAGTGGCGATGCGCCAGCTGCTGCGCCAGGTAATAATGAAACCACTGAACCTGTGGGTACAACGAAATAATTTCAGGAGAACCGACGCATGTTTAAACGTTTAATGATGGTCGCTTTGCTGGTGATTGCACCGCTGAGTGCGGCAACCGCGGCAGACCAAACCAATCCGTATAAGCTGATGGACGAGGCGGCGCAGAAAACGTTCGATCGCCTGAAGAATGAGCAACCGCAAATTCGGGCCAACCCGGATTATCTGCGTACCATTGTTGATCAGGAACTGCTGCCATACGTACAGGTGAAATACGCCGGTGCGCTGGTGCTGGGCCAGTATTACAAGAGTGCGACCCCAGCTCAACGTGATGCTTACTTTGCCGCTTTCCGTGAGTACCTGAAGCAGGCTTACGGTCAGGCGCTGGCGATGTATCACGGTCAAACCTATCAGATTGCGCCAGAACAGCCGCTGGGCGATAAAACCATTGTGCCTATTCGCGTTACCATTATTGACCCGAATGGCCGCCCGCCGGTGCGTCTGGACTTCCAGTGGCGTAAAAACTCCCAGACGGGCAACTGGCAGGCTTACGACATGATTGCTGAAGGCGTCAGTATGATCACTACCAAACAAAACGAGTGGGGAACGCTGCTGCGTACCAAAGGTATCGACGGCCTGACTGCGCAACTGAAATCGATTTCTCAACAGAAAATCACTCTGGAAGAGAAAAAATAATGAGCGAGTCACTGAGCTGGATGCAGACGGGTGACACGCTGGCGTTATCCGGAGAGCTGGATCAGGACGTTCTGCTACCGCTTTGGGAAATGCGTGAGGAAGCGGTGAAGGGGATTACCTGCATCGATCTTAGCCGTGTGTCCCGCGTGGATACGGGTGGACTGGCACTGCTGCTCCATCTTATCGATCTGGCGAAAAAGCAGGGCAACAACGTGACGCTTCAGGGGGTAAACGACAAAGTGTATACCCTGGCGAAATTGTATAATTTGCCTGCTGATGTTCTGCCTCGTTAAATTTTTTCAGGCCGGATATGGCGTTAACCGCCTGTCCGGCAAACCTGCCTGCAAGTCGAGCCTTGTCTGATTTATCAGCGAGGCTTTTTGCTTATTTATGCCAGCGCAGCTTTGCTCTAAGATGTTTCGCTGGTTTATTAACTGATGATTGAAGATCCCATGGAAAATAATGAAATTCAGAGCGTGTTGATGAACGCTCTCTCCCTCCAGGAAGTCCACGTTTCCGGCGATGGCAGCCACTTTCAGGTTATTGCCGTGGGTGAGTTGTTTGACGGCATGAGTCGGGTTAAAAAACAGCAGACGGTCTATGGTCCGCTGATGGAATATATTGCGGATAACCGCATTCATGCTGTGTCGATCAAAGCGTATACCCCTGCGGAGTGGGCGCGCGATCGCAAACTGAACGGCTTTTGAGCTATGGGCGATTCGCCGGTAGCGGATATGAATTGTTAACTGAGAACAAACTAAATGGATAAATTTCGTGTTCAGGGGCCAACGACGCTCCAGGGCGAAGTCACAATTTCCGGCGCTAAAAATGCTGCTCTGCCTATCCTTTTTGCCGCTCTACTGGCGGAAGAACCGGTAGAGATCCAGAACGTCCCGAAACTGAAAGACGTCGATACATCAATGAAGCTGCTAAGCCAGCTGGGTGCGAAAGTAGAACGTAATGGTTCTGTGCATATTGATGCCCGCGACGTTAATGTATTCTGCGCACCTTACGATCTGGTTAAAACCATGCGTGCTTCTATCTGGGCACTGGGGCCGCTGGTAGCGCGCTTTGGTCAGGGGCAAGTTTCACTACCTGGCGGTTGTACGATCGGTGCGCGTCCGGTTGATCTACACATTTCTGGCCTCGAACAATTAGGCGCGACCATCAAACTGGAAGAAGGTTACGTTAAAGCTTCCGTCGATGGTCGTCTGAAAGGCGCACATATCGTGATGGATAAAGTCAGCGTTGGCGCAACGGTGACCATCATGTGTGCTGCAACCCTGGCGGAAGGCACCACGATTATTGAAAACGCAGCGCGTGAACCGGAAATCGTCGATACCGCGAACTTCCTGATTACGCTGGGTGCGAAAATTAGCGGTCAGGGCACCGATCGTATCGTCATCGAAGGTGTGGAACGTTTAGGCGGCGGTGTCTATCGCGTGCTGCCGGATCGTATCGAAACCGGTACTTTCCTGGTGGCGGCGGCGATCTCTCGCGGCAAAATTATCTGCCGTAACGCGCAGCCAGATACTCTCGACGCCGTGCTGGCGAAACTGCGTGACGCTGGAGCGGACATCGAAGTCGGCGAAGACTGGATTAGCCTGGATATGCATGGCAAACGTCCGAAGGCTGTTAACGTACGTACCGCGCCACATCCGGCATTCCCGACCGATATGCAGGCCCAGTTCACGCTGTTGAACCTGGTGGCAGAAGGGACCGGATTCATCACCGAAACGGTCTTTGAAAACCGCTTTATGCATGTGCCAGAGCTGAGCCGTATGGGCGCACACGCCGAAATCGAAAGCAATACCGTTATTTGTCACGGTGTTGAAAAACTTTCTGGCGCACAGGTTATGGCAACCGATCTGCGTGCATCAGCAAGCCTGGTGCTGGCTGGCTGTATTGCGGAAGGGACGACGGTGGTTGATCGTATTTATCACATCGATCGTGGCTACGAACGCATTGAAGACAAACTGCGCGCTTTAGGTGCAAATATTGAGCGTGTGAAAGGCGAGTAATCGTCTGAGAGCTGGCAGCCCCGTTCGCGGGGCTACCGCCAGACCACTCATTTTTTCGGTTTAGTGTAGCTACGCATCAACTGCGTTCTGTCGATAAACTCATGGGTCTGCGGATCATCGTAGCGTGATGGCCATATAACCCAGGGGTCAGTTCCCAGGGCTTTCGCAATAATCATCTCTCCTTTCGGCCATGGGCGCGATAATGCGTTCGCCAGCGTTGAGGAACTCAAACCATTTCTGCGAGACTCCGCCGCCATTGACGTTCCCTTCTTGCGCAAACCCGCAATGATGTCAGCGGGATGCCAGTCAATGAAATTACTTTCCATCTTTCCTCACTCCTTAAGTTAGTCGCTTTCATTCAGAACACTTCTTCTGTCGAGCATCACTATACTCCTGATGGCCGATTGCTCTAAAAAGTTCCTGTAAAGAGTGTGAATATTCAGAATATATAAAGATGTATACACTGGTTTTTCAGGCATTATTACGCTGAATAAGTATTCTTATGGAGTTTACTGGAATCATCCCGCGCACTGCGCGGGATGAGGGGAGGGGATTAACGATCGCGTTGAACAGCGATGTGCGCGAGGCCGATGAGTGCCTCTCGCCAAGGGGTGTCCGGGAGCACCTGTAACGCTGCGATGGCTTTGTCTGCTTCTTCCTCGGCGCGCTGACGCGTCCATTCAAGAGATCCACAAGCGTTCATTGCTTCCAGAACCGGTTCCAGAAGATGGCGACCGTTACCCTGTTCGATGGCGGTACGGATCATCTGTGCCTGTTCTGGTGTGCCATGATGCATCGCATGCAGCAGCGGCAGCGTCGGTTTACCTTCGTTCAGATCGTCGCCGACGTTTTTACCTAACTGTTCGCCATCGGCATTGTAATCGAGTAAATCGTCGATCAACTGGAAAGCAGTGCCGAGATAGCGCCCATAATCCTGCAGGCCTTTCTCCTCCTCCGGCGTACAGCCAGCCAGAATCCCGGAACACTGCGCGGCAGCCTCAAACAGACGCGCGGTTTTGCTATAGATAACGCGCATGTAGTTTTCTTCAGTGATGTCCGGATCGTTAACGTTCATCAGTTGCAGAACTTCACCTTCTGCGATGACGTTTACGGCTTCTGACATGACTTCCAGCACTTTGAGCGAACCGAGGCTGGTCATCATCTGGAACGCGCGGGTATAAATAAAATCGCCTACCAGCACGCTGGCGGCATTGCCAAATGCGGCGTTGGCGGTAGCTTTACCCCTGCGCATATCTGATTCATCCACAACGTCGTCGTGTAGCAGAGTCGCCGTGTGGATAAACTCGATCAGGGCAGCAATGGTGACATGCGCATTTCCCTCATAGCCAACAGCTCGTGCAGCCAGTACAGCAATCATCGGACGAATACGTTTACCGCCGCCGCTGACGATGTAATAGCCTAACTGATTGATCAGTTGGACGTCGGAATTAAGCTGCTCAAGGATTGCCGCATTAACACCCGCCATATCTTGCGCGGTTAACTCATTGATTTTTTCTAAATTCATCGCAAAAGCCGGGCTTTTCGCCCCGATTACCTTACTGTGAACAAAGGCAACTTAGGGTTTATGGTTAGGAATATAGGGTGATTGTACTGAAAAAATGGCACAGATAAACGTTACCGTACAAGTTGTGTTTTTTTTCTTCGTGTATTGACTGTAGCACTTGTCAAAGGCGTGCGTTTTGCGTAATATTCGCGCCCTATTGTGAATATTTATAGCGCACTCTGAATCATTGAAAAGGTGTGCGCGGAAGCGGAGTTTTATATGTACGCGGTTTTCCAAAGTGGTGGTAAACAACACCGAGTAAGCGAAGGTCAGACCGTTCGCCTGGAAAAGCTGGACATCGCAACTGGCGAAACTGTTGAGTTCGCTGAAGTGCTGATGATCGCAAACGGTGAAGAAGTCAAAATCGGCGTTCCTTTCGTTGATGGCGGCGTAATCAAAGCTGAAGTTGTTGCTCACGGTCGTGGCGAGAAAGTTAAAATCGTTAAGTTTCGTCGTCGTAAACACTATCGTAAGCAGCAGGGCCATCGTCAGTGGTTCACTGATGTGAAAATTACTGGCATCAGCGCCTAAGACCTGAGGAGAGATTTCAAATGGCACATAAAAAGGCTGGCGGCTCCACACGTAACGGTCGCGATTCAGAAGCTAAACGCCTGGGCGTTAAGCGTTTCGGTGGCGAATCCGTTCTGGCGGGTAGCATCATCGTTCGTCAACGTGGTACCAAATTCCACGCTGGCGCTAACGTAGGTTGCGGTCGTGACCACACTCTGTTTGCTAAAGCAGACGGTAAAGTGAAATTCGAAGTTAAAGGCCCGAAAAACCGTAAATTTATCAGCATCGAAGCTGAATAAGTTTTTCGCGTCCCGGTAACGGATGAAAGCCCCGCAACACGTTGCGGGGCTTTTTACATTCGATAACCGGTAAAAATGCGCATGGTGCGACGTTAATCCGCAAATGCGCTTTGCAGGGAATACGGTATGAAGCAGCAGGCAGGCATTGGCATTCTTTTGGCGCTCACCACAGCAATTTGCTGGGGGGCGTTGCCAATTGCAATGAAGCAGGTGCTGGAGGTGATGGAACCTCCGACAATCGTGTTTTACCGTTTCTTGATGGCGAGTATTGGCCTTGGTGCCATTCTTGCGGTGAAGAAGAGGTTGCCGCCATTACGCGTGTTTCGTAAGCCACGCTGGTTGATTTTGTTGGCAGTGGCGACCGCCGGGCTGTTTGGGAACTTCATCCTGTTCAGCTCATCCTTGCAATACCTGAGTCCGACCGCTTCGCAGGTGATTGGGCAACTCTCGCCAGTTGGCATGATGGTTGCCAGCGTATTTATCCTGAAAGAGAAAATGCGCAGCACTCAGGTTGTAGGGGCATTGATGCTCCTGAGCGGCCTGGTGATGTTTTTTAACACCAGTCTGGTCGAGATATTTACCAAGCTCACCGATTACACCTGGGGAGTAATCTTTGGGGTCGGTGCGGCGACGGTGTGGGTGAGTTATGGCGTGGCGCAAAAGGTTTTATTGCGTCGGTTGGCCTCACCGCAGATCCTGTTTTTACTGTACACTTTATGTACAATTGCGCTCTTCCCTCTGGCAAAGCCTGGAGTGATAGCGCAGCTTAGCCACTGGCAGCTCGCATGTTTAATTTTTTGCGGACTGAATACCTTGGTAGGATATGGCGCCCTGGCGGAAGCGATGGCTCGCTGGCAGGCAGCGCAGGTGAGCGCGATCATCACGCTCACCCCACTGTTTACGCTGTTTTTTTCAGATCTTTTATCACTGGCCTGGCCCGATTTCTTCGCCAGACCGATGTTAAACCTTTTAGGTTATCTCGGTGCGTTTGTCGTGGTTGCGGGCGCGATGTATTCCGCCATTGGTCATCGTATTTGGGGCGGATTACGTAAGCATACAACGGTGGTATCGCAACCCCGCGCAGGCGAATGATTTACGGAGAATAAAATGAAGTTTGTTGATGAAGCATCGATTCTGGTCGTTGCAGGTGATGGCGGTAATGGTTGCGTGAGCTTCCGCCGCGAAAAGTATATTCCGAAAGGCGGCCCGGATGGCGGCGACGGCGGTGATGGTGGTGACGTATGGATGGAAGCCGACGAGAACCTGAACACGCTTATCGATTATCGTTTTGAAAAATCTTTCCGTGCAGAGCGCGGTCAGAATGGCGCAAGCCGCGACTGTACCGGTAAGCGCGGTAAAGACGTCACAATTAAAGTGCCGGTAGGTACGCGTGTAATCGACCAGGGTACTGGTGAAACCATGGGCGATATGACCAAACACGGTCAGCGTCTGCTGGTTGCTAAGGGCGGCTGGCACGGTCTGGGCAATACCCGTTTCAAATCGTCAGTTAACCGTACACCACGGCAGAAAACTAACGGTACGCCGGGCGATAAGCGTGAGCTGCTGCTGGAGCTGATGCTGCTGGCTGACGTCGGTATGTTGGGGATGCCAAACGCCGGTAAATCGACCTTTATTCGTGCGGTATCGGCGGCTAAACCGAAAGTGGCGGATTATCCGTTTACCACTCTGGTGCCAAGTCTGGGTGTGGTACGAATGGACAACGAAAAGAGCTTCGTTGTTGCCGATATTCCAGGACTGATTGAAGGCGCTGCGGAAGGCGCAGGTCTGGGCATTCGCTTCCTGAAGCACCTGGAACGTTGCCGCGTCCTGTTGCACCTCATCGATATCGATCCGATTGACGGCACCGATCCGGTTGAAAACGCGCGTATTATTATCAGCGAGCTGGAAAAATACAGCCAGGATCTGGCGGCGAAACCGCGTTGGTTAGTCTTCAACAAGATCGATCTGCTGGATAAGGCAGAAGCCGAAGAGAAAGCGAAAGCGATCGCTGAGGCGCTGGGCTGGGAAGATAAATATTATCTGATCTCTGCGGCGAGTGGACTGGGCGTGAAAGATCTCTGCTGGGATGTGATGACCTTTATCATTGAAAACCCGGTCGTGCAGGCTGAAGAAGCGAAACAGCCAGAGAAAGTCGAATTCATGTGGGATGATTATCATCGCCAGCAGCTTGAAGAGATTGCTGAAGAGGATGATGAGGACTGGGATGACGACTGGGACGAAGACGACGAAGAAGGCGTTGAGTTCATTTACAAGCGTTAATCAGCAAAACCCCGGCCATGTGCCGGGGGTTCTTTTTGACTAATTGTTCTGATAAATATCTTTATACAAACGGCTTTCAAAACGCACTAACGGAATACGGCGATTACGCTGATCCGCCGGTTCTACTGCATAGCCAGAAAGATATTGTACAAACGCCATTCGTTGCCCGCTCGCTGTGGTAATGAATCCCGCCAGGTTATATACCCCCTGCAACGAACCGGTTTTCGCTGAGACTTTTCCATCCACGCCCGCCTGATGCAGACCTGCACGGTACTGCAAAGAGCCGTCATAGCCCGCTAGCGGCAGCATGGAGATAAAGTTAAGTTCATTGTCGTGTTGGGCAATGTATTGCAGCACCTGCATCATGGTGGCGGGGGCAATCAGGTTATGCCGCGAAAGCCCTGAACCATCGGCAATAATGGTGTTTCCAATATCGACACCGGCTTGCTGGCGCAGGATCTGACGCACAGCGTCCGACCCGGTCCGCCATGTTCCAGGCACATTGAAGCGCGCATGGCCTATCATGCGGAAAACCGTATCGGCGATCATGTTGTCCGACTTTTTCAGCATAATCTTAAGCAGATCGTGCAACGGGGCCGACTGTTTACTGGCAACTATCGTTCCAGGTTCGTTAACCTGAGTCTGGCGCAGCAGTGTTCCGCTCCAGGTGATACCTGCCTGTTTTAACTCATCTTTCAGAATTGCCCCGGCATAGCTGGCTCCATCCTGCACGGCAAAAGCCAACGGGAGCGGCTCAGAACGTTGTGGCAGGCATCCCGTCAGCGTAAAGCGGTTCAGGTCGCCTGGTACGACATCCAGTTCGCAGTATTGCGCTTCGGCAGAACCACGGGGGAGGGTGCGTACCTGGCTGAACATCGTAACGGGGTAATAAGATGCCACGCGTATAAAAGCCATATCACCAGGTTTTGGGGCACTGTAGAGCGAGACGGAGAAACAGTTGCGGTCAACTATGGCAGCGGCAGGCGGAGCGCTAAAGCATTGTGTCATGTCATTCCATGGCCAGCCGGGGGCTTTATCGTGGCTGGCGAAAATGGAGGTATCTATCAACACATTGCCATCGATTTGGTTGACGCCAGATTTTTTCACAGTCGCGACCATATTGCGAATATCCTGACGTTTTAACGTCGGATCGGCACCAAATCGCGCCACTAAGTCACCCTTAAGTACGCCGTTTTCCACATTGCCTTTGGTTTCAAGCGTCGTGGTGAAACGAAAATCGGGGCCGAGTTGAATCAACGCCGCCAGCGCAGTAATCACTTTCTGGGTACTGGCGGGCAGCGCCATCTGCTGACTGTGGTAATCAATAGCGGGGGCCGACGCGCCGACTTTTTGCACCATCAGGGCAAGGTTGGCACCAGCGGGGAGTTGAGTAACGTACTCATCAACATTCGCGGCCTGAACACTGAACGCTATACAGCTGGTCAATCCGATGATAAATCTGGAAAATCGCATAATCTCGCGCTAACAACCTGGAATCGAGCCGTCATACTACGGCGCAACGCCCTATAAAGTAAACGATGACCCTTCGGGAACTTCAGGGTAAAATGACTATCAAAATGTGAATTGTAGCTGACCTGGGACTTGTACCCGGGTCGGTATTTTTTTGCTTCTGGTCCCGGTGAGGAGTTATGCCGGGCAGGCCGAACAGCCGGGGTGGGTGAAGACTTGCCCCATCAGGAATATTCAAGAGGTATAACAAATGCAAGCTATTCCGATGACCTTACGCGGCGCTGAAAAATTACGCGAAGAGCTGGATTTTCTGAAATCTGTGCGCCGTCCTGAAATCATTGCTGCTATCGCGGAAGCGCGTGAGCATGGCGACCTGAAAGAAAACGCCGAATACCACGCAGCTCGTGAACAGCAGGGTTTCTGCGAAGGCCGTATTAAAGACATCGAAGCCAAGCTGTCGAACGCGCAGGTGATTGATGTCACCAAAATGCCCAACAATGGGCGCGTTATTTTTGGTGCTACCGTAACGGTGCTGAATCTCGATTCTGACGAAGAACAGACTTATCGCATCGTTGGCGATGACGAAGCTGACTTTAAACAAAACCTGATTTCTGTAAACTCACCTATTGCTCGTGGCCTGATCGGCAAAGAAGAAGATGATGTTGTGGTCATCAAAACGCCGGGCGGCGAAGTAGAATTTGAAGTAATTAAGGTGGAATACCTGTAAGAATTACCCAATACTCAAAATGTTGATGTATTGTAAAGAAAGGAAAAAGGCCGCTATGCGGCCTTTTATCAACGAACAGAGCGTGGCATTTTGCTCTCCTGCCTGCGGAAAACCCCTCGTTTTACACAGCAAATGTGTGTAACTTTAGGATAATCTTAGCGTGGCAGCGAGATTTTACGTTCTTTAGTTGGGCGATAAAGCACCAGCGTTTTACCGATGACCTGTACATTACAGGCGCCGGTTTCGCGCACGATAGCTTCCACGATCAAGGTTTTAGTTTCGCGATCTTCGGTGGCGATTTTCACCTTGATGAGTTCATGGTGCTCTAACGCTTGTTCAATCTCGGCCAGCACCCCTTCGGTCAAACCATTACTGCCAAGCAGAACAACTGGCTTGAGCGGATGTGCCAGACCTTTCAGGTGCTGTTTTTGTTTAGTACTCAGATTCATCGTATTTTTTGCTTACGTTGGGATTGAAAACGGGTCATTCTACCGCCATCTCCCATATATCACCAAATAGGCGCGTAAAAATTTACGCAATTGGTTACGATGAGTTATCCCCATGGGAAAGTTAAATGACAGGTAAGAAGCGTTCTGCCAGCTCCAGCCGCTGGCTTCAGGAACACTTTAGCGATAAATATGTTCAACAGGCACAGAAAAAGGGGTTACGTTCCCGTGCCTGGTTTAAACTTGATGAAATACAGCAAAGTGACAAACTCTTTAAACCGGGAATGACGGTTGTCGACCTTGGTGCTGCTCCGGGTGGTTGGTCACAATATGTGGTCACCCAAATTGGCGGCAAAGGCCGCATCATCGCTTGCGATCTTTTACCTATGGATCCTATCGTTGGTGTGGACTTTCTTCAGGGCGATTTTCGTGATGAACTGGTGATGAAAGCACTGCTGGAGCGCGTTGGCGACAGCAAAGTCCAGGTTGTCATGTCCGATATGGCACCAAACATGAGCGGAACACCGGCGGTGGATATCCCCCGTGCCATGTATCTGGTGGAACTGGCGCTAGAAATGTGTCGTGATGTATTAGCGCCAGGTGGCAGTTTTGTAGTGAAGGTGTTCCAGGGCGAAGGTTTCGATGAGTATCTAAGGGAAATTCGCTCCCTGTTTACGAAGGTCAAAGTTCGTAAGCCGGACTCTTCTCGTGCACGTTCGCGGGAAGTGTATATTGTAGCGACCGGGCGTAAACCCTAACCGGGAGATTTCAGACGAAAGTTTGAAAGATGCTGGATATAGAGTATCCTGACGCTGTTTTTAACACAGTTGTAATAAGAGGTTAATCCCTTGAGTGACATGGCGAAAAACCTAATACTCTGGCTGGTCATTGCCGTTGTGCTGATGTCAGTATTCCAGAGCTTTGGGCCCAGCGAGTCTAATGGCCGTAAGGTGGATTACTCTACCTTCCTACAAGAGGTCAATAACGACCAGGTTCGTGAAGCGCGTATCAACGGACGTGAAATCAACGTTACCAAGAAAGATAGTAACCGTTATACCACTTACATTCCGGTTCAGGATCCGAAATTACTGGATAACCTGTTGACCAAGAACGTCAAGGTTGTCGGTGAACCGCCTGAAGAACCAAGCCTGCTGGCTTCTATCTTCATCTCCTGGTTCCCGATGCTGTTGCTGATTGGTGTCTGGATCTTCTTCATGCGTCAAATGCAGGGCGGCGGTGGCAAAGGTGCCATGTCGTTTGGTAAGAGCAAAGCGCGCATGCTGACGGAAGATCAGATCAAAACGACCTTTGCTGACGTTGCGGGCTGCGACGAAGCAAAAGAAGAAGTTGCTGAACTGGTTGAGTATCTGCGCGAGCCGAGCCGCTTCCAGAAACTCGGCGGTAAGATCCCGAAAGGCGTCCTGATGGTCGGTCCTCCGGGTACCGGTAAAACGCTGCTGGCGAAAGCGATTGCAGGCGAAGCGAAAGTTCCGTTCTTTACTATCTCCGGTTCTGACTTCGTAGAAATGTTCGTCGGTGTGGGTGCATCCCGTGTTCGTGACATGTTCGAACAGGCGAAGAAAGCGGCACCGTGCATCATCTTTATCGATGAAATCGACGCCGTAGGCCGCCAGCGTGGCGCAGGTCTGGGCGGTGGTCACGATGAACGTGAACAGACTCTGAACCAGATGCTGGTTGAGATGGATGGCTTCGAAGGTAACGAAGGTATCATCGTTATCGCCGCGACTAACCGTCCGGACGTTCTCGACCCAGCGCTGCTGCGTCCTGGCCGTTTCGACCGTCAGGTTGTGGTTGGCTTGCCAGATGTTCGCGGTCGTGAGCAGATCCTGAAGGTTCACATGCGTCGCGTACCATTGGCACCCGATATCGACGCGGCAATCATTGCCCGTGGTACTCCTGGTTTCTCCGGTGCTGACCTGGCGAACCTGGTGAACGAAGCGGCACTGTTCGCTGCTCGTGGCAACAAACGCGTTGTGTCGATGGTTGAGTTCGAGAAAGCGAAAGACAAAATCATGATGGGTGCGGAACGTCGCTCCATGGTGATGACGGAAGCGCAGAAAGAATCGACGGCTTACCACGAAGCGGGTCATGCGATTATCGGTCGCCTGGTGCCGGAGCACGATCCGGTGCACAAAGTGACGATTATCCCACGCGGTCGTGCGCTGGGTGTGACTTTCTTCTTGCCTGAGGGCGACGCAATCAGCGCCAGCCGTCAGAAACTGGAAAGCCAGATTTCTACGCTGTACGGTGGTCGTCTGGCAGAAGAGATCATCTACGGGCCGGAACATGTTTCTACCGGTGCGTCCAACGATATTAAAGTTGCGACCAACCTGGCACGTAACATGGTGACTCAGTGGGGCTTCTCTGAGAAATTGGGTCCACTGCTGTACGCGGAAGAAGAAGGTGAAGTGTTCCTCGGCCGTAGCGTAGCGAAAGCGAAACATATGTCCGATGAAACTGCACGTATCATCGACCAGGAAGTGAAAGCACTGATTGAGCGTAACTATAATCGTGCGCGTCAGCTTCTGACCGACAATATGGATATTCTGCATGCGATGAAAGATGCTCTCATGAAATATGAGACTATCGACGCACCGCAGATTGATGACCTGATGGCACGTCGCGATGTACGTCCGCCAGCGGGCTGGGAAGAACCAGGCGCTTCTAACAATTCTGGCGACAATGGTAGTCCAAAGGCTCCTCGTCCGGTTGATGAACCGCGTACGCCGAACCCGGGTAACACCATGTCAGAGCAGTTAGGCGACAAGTAAGTTCCCGCATCAGATGACTGTATTTGTACCGAAAACCCCGGGGCGTGCTCCGGGGTTTTTTCTTATCAATTCATACCAGGGATAACATCATGAAACTCTTTGCCCAGGGTACTTCACTGGACCTTAGCCATCCTCACGTAATGGGGATCCTCAACGTCACGCCTGATTCCTTTTCGGATGGTGGCACGCATAACTCGCTGATAGATGCGGTGAAACATGCGAATCTGATGATCAACGCTGGCGCGACGATCATTGACGTTGGTGGCGAGTCCACGCGGCCAGGGGCGGCGGAAGTTAGCGTTGAAGAAGAGTTGCAACGTGTTATTCCTGTGGTTGAGGCAATTGCTCAACGCTTCGAAGTCTGGATCTCGGTCGATACATCCAAACCAGAAGTCATCCGTGAGTCAGCGAAAGTTGGCGCTCACATTATTAACGATATCCGCTCCCTTTCCGAACCTGGCGCTCTGGAGGCGGCTGCAGAAACCGGTTTACCGGTTTGTCTGATGCATATGCAGGGAAATCCAAAAACCATGCAGGAAGCCCCGAAGTATGACGATGTCTTTGCAGAAGTGAATCGCTACTTTATTGAGCAAATAGCACGTTGCGAGCAGGCGGGTATCGCAAAAGAGAAATTGTTGCTCGACCCCGGATTCGGTTTCGGTAAAAATCTCTCCCATAACTATTCATTACTGGCGCGCCTGGCTGAATTTCACCATTTCAACCTGCCGCTGTTGGTGGGTATGTCACGAAAATCGATGATTGGGCAGCTGCTGAACGTGGGGCCGTCCGAGCGCCTGAGCGGTAGTCTGGCCTGTGCGGTCATTGCCGCAATGCAAGGCGCGCACATTATTCGTGTTCATGACGTCAAAGAAACCGTAGAAGCGATGCGAGTGGTGGAAGCTACTCTGTCTGCAAAGGAAAACAAACGCTATGAGTAATCGTAAATATTTCGGTACCGATGGGATTCGTGGTCGTGTAGGGGATGCGCCGATCACACCTGATTTTGTGCTTAAGCTGGGTTGGGCCGCGGGTAAAGTGCTGGCGCGCCACGGCTCCCGTAAGATTATTATTGGTAAAGATACGCGTATTTCTGGCTATATGCTGGAGTCAGCACTGGAAGCGGGGCTGGCGGCTGCGGGCCTTTCCGCACTCTTCACTGGCCCGATGCCAACACCGGCCGTGGCTTATCTGACGCGTACCTTCCGCGCAGAGGCCGGAATTGTGATATCTGCATCGCATAACCCGTTCTACGATAATGGCATTAAATTCTTTTCTATTGACGGTACTAAGCTGCCGGATGCAGTTGAAGAAGCCATCGAAGCGGAAATGGAAAAGGAGATCAGCTGCGTTGATTCGGCAGAACTGGGTAAAGCCAGCCGTATCGTTGATGCCGCGGGTCGCTATATCGAGTTTTGCAAAGCCACGTTCCCGAACGAACTTAGCCTCAGTGAACTGAAGATTGTGGTGGATTGTGCAAACGGTGCGACTTATCACATCGCGCCGAACGTGCTGCGTGAACTCGGGGCGAACGTTATCGCTATCGGTTGTGAGCCGAACGGTGTAAACATCAATGCCGAAGTGGGGGCTACCGACGTTCGCGCGCTCCAGGCTCGTGTGCTGGCTGAAAAAGCGGATCTCGGTATTGCCTTCGACGGCGACGGCGATCGCGTGATTATGGTTGACCATGAAGGCAATAAAGTCGATGGCGATCAGATCATGTATATCATCGCGCGTGAAGGTCTTCGTCAGGGCCAGCTGCGTGGTGGCGCTGTGGGTACATTGATGAGCAACATGGGGCTTGAACTGGCGCTGAAACAGTTAGGAATTCCATTTGCGCGCGCGAAAGTGGGTGACCGCTACGTACTGGAAAAAATGCAGGAGAAAGGCTGGCGTATCGGTGCAGAGAATTCCGGTCATGTGATCCTGCTGGATGAAACCACTACCGGTGACGGCATCGTTGCTGGTTTGCAGGTGCTGGCGGCGATGGCGCGTAACCATATGAGCCTGCACGACCTTTGCAGCGGCATGAAAATGTTCCCGCAAATCCTGGTAAACGTGCGTTACACCGCAGGTAGCGGCGATCCGCTGGAGCATGAATCAGTCAAAGCGGTGACCGCAGAAGTTGAAGCGGCGCTGGGTAGCCGTGGACGTGTGCTGTTGCGTAAATCCGGCACCGAACCGTTAATTCGCGTGATGGTGGAAGGCGAAGACGAAGCGCAGGTGACTGAATTTGCACACCGCATCGCCGATGCAGTAAAAGCCGTTTAAAGCGTTAGATAACTGGCTAAAAAGGCGGCGATTGTCGCCTTTTTTCTCGGCGAACACATCGGTTTTGCTGTTTTTTTCCGCAGTTGATACAATGCGATAAAATTGCCCTTGCGAAGGTCATTCGCTTTGGTTAGTATTCACACCCGCTTCAGTGGGAAAGATTAAAAACTCCCGCTTTATTGGTTGAAGCATTGGTACGCGGCAACTCCGCAAGGAACAGGTTGATTATGTACGAAGCTCTTTTGGTAGTTTTCCTTATTGTGGCAATTGGCCTTGTTGGTCTGATCATGCTGCAGCAAGGTAAAGGCGCTGATATGGGAGCCTCCTTCGGAGCAGGCGCTTCCGCTACGCTGTTTGGTTCAAGTGGTTCTGGTAACTTCATGACCCGCATGACGGCGCTGCTGGCAACGTTATTCTTCATCATCAGTCTGGTGCTGGGTAACATCAATAGCAACAAAACCAATAAAGGTAGCGAATGGGAAAACCTGAGTGCGCCGGCGAAAACCGAACAAACTCAGCCAGCTGCTCCGGCTAAGCCGACCAGCGATATCCCGAACTAAAAAGTAGTTTCCGTGCCGAGGTGGTGGAATTGGTAGACACGCTACCTTGAGGTGGTAGTGCCCAATAGGGCTTACGGGTTCAAGTCCCGTCCTCGGTACCAAATTCCAGAAAAGAGACGCTGAAAAGCGTCTTTTTTCGTTTTGGTCCTGGTCTGAGGAATGGTTGTCAGGTATCTGTATCTCGTCCAGTTGCTTTACTCGTAGCTGGTACCTTGAAACGATGTTGCCGGTACGCCTTCGTTATAAACTTTTCCCTACTGCTGACATAATTGGCACTTTATTGTGTCAACTCCAGTTCCGGTACGAATACGGATATGTTTACTTCTCGATAAACCATCCTGCTCCTGTCAGTATAACTACTGATGGCTACGTTCTGCGTAATGTTTAGAGACGCATTGATAATGTTATTTAATTACTGAGAACGCAATGGCCGCATCATTTAAAAAGAAAAAACTAACAGTGTTTCGTTCTGATATGGATCAGAGTTGAAAAACATGTCTGATATAAAATTGCACATTGTTGATAATTGTTTATATTGGTTGTGAACTTGGATTTCTGGATGACAGTATTCAACAAATTTGCTAGAAGTTTTAAATCTCATTGGTTGTTGTATCTTAGTGTTATTGTTTTTGGTATTACGAACTTAGTCGCCTCTTCCGGAGCGCATATGGTTCAGCGATTGCTGTTCTTCGTTCTGACCATCCTGGTTGTTAAACGTATATCATCCCTTCCGCTTCGCCTGCTTGTTGCCGCACCATTTGTGTTACTGACTGCGGCAGACATGAGTATTAGCCTCTATTCATGGTGTACCTTTGGTACAACTTTCAATGATGGATTTGCGATTAGTGTGCTGCAGAGTGATCCGGATGAAGTTGTCAAAATGCTGGGAATGTATAGCCCTTATCTATGTGCTTTTGCCTTTTTATCCCTTCTTTTTTTGGCTGTAATAATAAAATATGATGTTTCCTTGCCGACAAAAAAAGTGACAGGAATATTATTGCTGATTGTCATTTCGGGAAGTTTATTTTCCGCTTGTCAATTTGCTTATAAAGATGCCAAAAATAAAAATGCGTTCAGTCCATATATACTAGCGTCGCGATTTGCTACCTATACGCCGTTTTTCAATCTCAATTATTTTGCTTTAGCAGCGAAAGAGCATCAAAGATTACTCTCAATTGCAAACACAGTGCCGTATTTTCAATTATCAGTCAGGGATACAGGTATTGATACCTACGTGTTGATTGTGGGGGAGTCTGTACGTGTCGACAATATGTCTTTGTATGGATATACACGCTCTACGACACCGCAAATCGAAGCACAAAGAAAACAGATCAAACTGTTTAATCAAGCAATAAGCGGTGCACCTTACACTGCGCTGTCGGTTCCCCTTTCTTTAACTGCTGATTCTGTTTTGAGCCATGACATTCATAATTACCCCGACAACATTATTAATATGGCTAATCAAGCAGGATTTCAGACTTTCTGGCTAAGTTCGCAATCCGCTTTTCGGCAGAATGGTACAGCAGTTACCAGTATCGCCATGCGCGCCATGGAAACAGTTTATGTCAGAGGATTTGATGAATTGTTGTTGCCGCATTTATCGCAAGCATTACAGCAAAATACACAGCAAAAGAAACTGATTGTTCTTCATTTAAATGGAAGCCATGAACCGGCTTGTAGCGCCTATCCGCAATCCAGCGCCGTGTTTCAACCGCAGGACGATCAGGATGCCTGCTATGACAACTCCATTCATTACACAGATAGTTTGCTAGGTCAGGTTTTTGAATTATTAAAAGATCGCCGCGCCTCGGTCATGTATTTTGCCGACCACGGCCTGGAACGTGACCCTACGAAGAAGAACGTCTATTTTCATGGAGGCAGGGAGGCCAGCCAGCAGGCATATCATGTTCCGATGTTTATCTGGTATAGCCCCGTTCTTGGGGATGGTGTGGATCGCACAACGGAAAACAACATCTTTTCTACAGCTTACAATAATTACCTTATTAATGCGTGGATGGGGGTAACAAAGCCGGAACAGCCGCAAACGCTTGAGGAAGTGATTGCACACTATAAAGGAGACTCACGGGTTGTGGATGCAAACCATGATGTTTTCGATTATGTGATGCTCAGAAAGGAGTTTACAGAGGATAAGCAAGGTAACCCCACCCCTGAAGGGCAGGGTTGATGTCGAATTACTGGCCTTTGTTTTCCAGATTCTCCACCTGCGGCACGCCTGAAGTGGCAGAGGAGGAGAGCAGGCCAGTTTTGGCATAACCAAAAAGTTTCTCTCGGGTATCAGTGATATCCAGATTACGCATGGTCAATTGACCAATACGATCATCTGGCGAGAACACCGAGTCGCCTTTTTCCATCGTCAGACGCTCTGGCTTGTAGGTCAGGTTCTCTGAGACGGTATTCAGGATTGAATAATCGTTCCCACGGCGCAGCTCCAGGGTAACTTCACCAGTGATCTGGCTGGCAACCCAGCGTTGCAGAGAGTCACGCAGCATCAGCGCCTGGGAATCAAACCAACGTCCCTGGTACAGCAGACGGCCCAACTGACGACCATGTGCATGATACTGTTCAATGGTGTCTTCGTTGTGAATACCGGTAAGCAGACGTTCATACGCAATGTGCAGCAGCGCCATCCCCGGAGCCTCGTAAATACCACGGCTTTTCGCTTCGATGATACGGTTTTCAATCTGGTCGCTCATGCCCAGGCCGTGACGACCGCCGATGCGGTTAGCTTCCAGCATCATTTCTACGTCGTCGCTAAAGGTTTTACCGTTCAGCGCCACCGGATGACCTTGCTCAAAGCGTACTGTGACTTCTTCTGCCGGGATCTTCACGCTCTCATCCCAGAACTTCACGCCCATAATCGGGTTGACGATTTTGACGCTGGAGTTGAGGTATTCCAGATCCTTCGCTTCATGCGTTGCACCAAGCATGTTGGAGTCTGTGGAGTAGGCTTTTTCGACAGACATTTTGTAGTCGAAACCGCAGGCAATCATAAATTCAGACATCTCATGACGGCCGCCCAGTTCATCAATAAAGTCAGTATCAAGCCACGGTTTGTAAATCTGCAGTTCAGCATTGGTCAGCAGACCGTAACGATAGAAACGTTCGATATCGTTTCCTTTATAGGTGCTGCCGTCACCCCAGATATTCACGCCATCTTCTTTCATAGCAGCAACCAGCATGGTGCCAGTCACGGCGCGGCCCAGCGGCGTCGTGTTGAAATAGGTCAGGCCACCGGTGGTGTTATGAAATGCGCCACACTGAATAGCGGCAATACCTTCGGCCACCAGTTGTTTGCGGCAGTCGATCAGACGTGCGTTCTCCGCGCCGTATTCCATGGCACGACGAGGGATCGCATCATAATCCTCTTCGTCTGGCTGGCCCAGGTTTGCAGTATATGCATAAGGAACCGCTCCCTTTTGTCGCATCCACAGCAGTGCGGCACTGGTGTCCAGACCGCCGGAAAAAGCGATACCAATACGTTGACCTACCGGGAGATGCTTGAGAATCGTCGTCATAAAATAACACCCTGCTTAATTAACTGATGATGAGCCTGGATTTCCGCTCTCACTGAATTTTTATGCAAAATAAATGAGTTTTCATTTAATCATCTTTTATCGGAGACAGGAAGAGTTTAGTGTGTTTTTTGTAAAATAATGCGCTTAAGGGAGAGCAGGAGAAGGCAAAAGTATTCAACAAATGAAAGTGAACTGGATATTCATTCACGTGATTAGCAATAAACGTTGACAAAATGTGGCATGGATCACTATAATGCCTGCAGATTTTACGTCCCGTCTCGGTACACCAAATCCCAGCAGTATTTGCATTTTTTACCCAAAACGAGTAGAATTTGCCACGTTTCAGGCGCGGGGTGGAGCAGCCTGGTAGCTCGTCGGGCTCATAACCCGAAGGTCGTCGGTTCAAATCCGGCCCCCGCAACCACTTTCCCTTAGAGTTCTTTTTCAAATATACTGTGAAGACTTCGGCCTTCGTAGTGGGATTTGAAAAAATCCTTCTGGAAAGTGCTCCAGACCGCAGTTGCGGTTATAGGGTTCAGTTATATAAAGCCCCGATTTATCGGGGTTTTTTGTTATCTGACTACAGAATAACTGGGCTTTAGGCCCTTTTTTTATGTCTTGGGGGTGGGCTTGTCCACATTAGAGCAAAAATTAACAGAGATGATTACTGCGCCAGTTGAGGCCCTGGGTTTTGAACTGGTTGGCATCGAATTTATTCGCGGTCGCACATCCACACTGCGCATCTATATTGATAGTGAAGATGGCATCAATGTTGATGATTGTGCTGATGTGAGCCACCAGGTAAGTGCTGTGCTGGATGTTGAAGATCCCATCACCGTTGCTTATAACCTGGAAGTCTCCTCACCGGGTCTCGATCGCCCACTGTTCACGGCTGAACACTACGCCCGTTTTGTCGGAGAAGAGGTGACTCTGGTTCTCCGTATGGCGGTACAAAACCGTCGTAAATGGCAGGGCGTTATCAAAGCGGTAGACGGTGAAATGATCACAGTTACCGTCGAAGGTAAAGATGAAGTGTTCGCGCTGAGTAATATCCAGAAGGCGAACCTGGTTCCCCACTTTTAATAGTCTGGATGAGGTGAAAAGCCCGCGATGAACAAAGAAATTTTGGCTGTAGTTGAAGCCGTATCCAATGAAAAGGCGCTACCTCGCGAGAAGATTTTCGAAGCATTGGAAAGCGCGCTGGCGACAGCAACAAAGAAAAAATATGAACAAGAGATCGACGTCCGCGTACAGATCGATCGCAAAAGCGGTGATTTTGACACCTTCCGTCGCTGGTTAGTTGTTGATGAAGTCACCCAGCCGACCAAGGAAATCACCCTTGAAGCCGCACGTTATGAAGATGAAAGCCTGAACCTGGGCGATTACGTTGAAGATCAGATTGAGTCTGTTACCTTTGACCGTATCACCACCCAGACGGCAAAACAGGTTATCGTGCAGAAAGTGCGTGAAGCCGAACGTGCGATGGTGGTTGATCAGTTCCGTGAACACGAAGGTGAAATCATCACCGGCGTGGTGAAAAAAGTAAACCGCGACAACATCTCTCTGGATCTGGGCAACAACGCTGAAGCCGTGATCCTGCGCGAAGATATGCTGCCGCGTGAAAACTTCCGCCCTGGCGACCGCGTTCGTGGCGTGCTTTATTCCGTTCGCCCGGAAGCGCGTGGCGCGCAACTGTTCGTCACTCGTTCCAAGCCGGAAATGCTGATCGAACTGTTCCGTATTGAAGTGCCAGAAATCGGCGAAGAAGTGATTGAAATTAAAGCAGCGGCTCGCGACCCGGGTTCTCGTGCGAAAATCGCGGTGAAAACCAACGATAAACGTATCGATCCGGTAGGTGCTTGCGTAGGTATGCGTGGCGCGCGTGTTCAGGCGGTTTCTACTGAACTGGGCGGCGAGCGTATCGATATCGTCCTGTGGGATGATAACCCGGCGCAGTTCGTGATTAACGCAATGGCACCGGCAGACGTTGCTTCTATCGTGGTGGATGAAGATAAACACACCATGGATATCGCCGTTGAAGCCGGTAACCTGGCACAGGCGATTGGCCGTAACGGTCAGAACGTGCGTCTGGCTTCGCAGCTGAGCGGTTGGGAACTCAACGTAATGACCGTTGACGACCTGCAGGCTAAGCATCAGGCGGAAGCGCACGCAGCGATCGACACCTTCACCAAATATCTCGACATCGACGAAGACTTCGCGACTGTTCTGGTAGAAGAAGGTTTCTCGACGCTGGAAGAACTGGCCTATGTGCCGATGAAAGAGCTGTTGGAAATCGAAGGCCTTGATGAGCCGACCGTTGAAGCACTGCGCGAGCGTGCTAAAAATGCACTGGCCACCATTGCACAGGCCCAGGAAGAAAGCCTCGGTGATAACAAACCGGCTGACGATCTGCTGAACCTTGAAGGGGTAGATCGTGATTTGGCATTCAAACTGGCCGCCCGTGGCGTTTGTACGCTGGAAGATCTCGCCGAACAGGGCATTGATGATCTGGCTGATATCGAAGGGTTGACCGACGAAAAAGCCGGAGCACTGATTATGGCTGCCCGTAATATTTGCTGGTTCGGTGACGAAGCGTAATAAACTGTAGCAGGAAGGAACAGCATGACAGATGTAACGATTAAAACGCTGGCCGCAGAGCGACAGACCTCCGTGGAACGCCTGGTACAGCAATTTGCTGATGCAGGTATCCGGAAGTCTGCTGACGACTCTGTGTCTGCACAAGAGAAACAGACTTTGATTGACCACCTGAATCAGAAAAATTCAGGCCCGGACAAATTGACGCTGCAACGTAAAACACGCAGCACCCTTAACATTCCTGGTACCGGTGGAAAAAGCAAATCGGTACAAATCGAAGTCCGCAAGAAACGCACCTTTGTGAAACGCGATCCGCAAGAGGCTGAACGCCTTGCAGCGGAAGAGCAAGCGCAGCGTGAAGCGGAAGAGCAAGCCCGTCGTGAGGCAGAAGAATCGGCTAAACGCGAGGCGCAACAAAAAGCTGAACGTGAGGCCGCAGAACAAGCTAAGCGTGAAGCTGCTGAACAAGCGAAACGTGAAGCTGCGGAAAAAGACAAAGTGAGCAATCAACAAGACGATATGACTAAAAACGCCCAGGCTGAAAAAGCCCGCCGTGAGCAGGAAGCTGCAGAGCTCAAGCGTAAAGCCGAAGAAGAAGCGCGTCGTAAACTCGAAGAAGAAGCACGTCGCGTTGCTGAAGAAGCACGTCGTATGGCGGAAGAAAACAAATGGACTGATAACGCGGAACCGACTGAAGATTCCAGCGATTATCACGTCACTACTTCTCAACATGCTCGCCAGGCAGAAGACGAAAGCGATCGTGAAGTCGAAGGCGGCCGTGGCCGTGGTCGTAACGCGAAAGCAGCGCGTCCGAAGAAAGGCAACAAACACGCTGAATCAAAAGCTGATCGTGAAGAAGCACGCGCAGCAGTACGTGGCGGTAAGGGCGGAAAACGTAAAGGTTCTTCGCTGCAGCAAGGCTTCCAGAAGCCTGCTCAGGCCGTTAACCGTGACGTTGTGATCGGCGAAACTATCACCGTTGGCGAACTGGCGAACAAGATGGCGGTTAAAGGCTCTCAGGTCATCAAAGCGATGATGAAACTGGGCGCAATGGCAACCATCAACCAGGTTATCGATCAGGAAACCGCACAGCTGGTTGCTGAAGAGATGGGCCACAAAGTTATCCTGCGTCGTGAAAACGAGCTGGAAGAGGCGGTAATGAGCGACCGTGACACGGGTGCTGCGGCTGAACCGCGCGCGCCGGTTGTGACCATCATGGGTCACGTTGACCACGGTAAAACCTCTCTGCTGGACTACATTCGCTCAACGAAAGTGGCCTCTGGCGAAGCGGGCGGCATTACCCAGCACATTGGTGCATACCACGTTGAAACTGAAAACGGCATGATCACCTTCCTGGACACCCCGGGGCACGCCGCGTTTACTTCAATGCGTGCACGTGGTGCGCAGGCAACTGACATCGTAGTCCTGGTTGTTGCTGCCGACGACGGCGTAATGCCGCAGACCATCGAAGCAATCCAGCACGCGAAAGCGGCGCAGGTACCGGTGGTGGTTGCAGTGAACAAGATCGATAAACCAGAAGCCGATCCGGATCGCGTTAAGAACGAACTCTCCCAGTACGGCATCCTGCCGGAAGAGTGGGGCGGTGAAAGCCAGTTCGTACACGTATCTGCGAAAGCGGGTACCGGTATCGATGAACTGCTGGACGCTATCCTGCTGCAGGCGGAAGTTCTGGAGCTGAAAGCGGTACGTAAAGGTATGGCGAGCGGTGCGGTTATCGAATCCTTCCTCGATAAAGGTCGTGGTCCGGTTGCTACCGTTCTGGTACGTGAAGGTACTCTGCACAAGGGCGATATCGTTCTGTGTGGCTTCGAATACGGTCGTGTTCGTGCGATGCGTAACGAACTGGGTCAGGAAGTGCTGGAAGCGGGTCCGTCCATTCCGGTGGAAATCCTCGGCTTGTCCGGTGTTCCGGCTGCGGGTGATGAAGTTACCGTTGTACGTGACGAGAAGAAAGCGCGTGAAGTTGCACTCTATCGTCAGGGTAAATTCCGCGAAGTTAAACTGGCGCGTCAGCAGAAATCTAAACTCGAGAACATGTTCGCCAACATGACCGAAGGCGAAGTTCACGAAGTGAATATCGTCCTCAAGGCAGACGTACAGGGTTCTGTCGAAGCGATCTCCGACTCCTTGCTGAAACTGTCTACTGACGAAGTTAAAGTGAAGATCATCGGTTCTGGCGTAGGTGGTATCACCGAAACCGACGCCACCCTGGCTGCGGCGTCCAACGCCATCCTGGTTGGCTTTAACGTACGTGCTGATGCCTCTGCACGTAAAGTGATTGAAGCGGAAAGCCTGGATCTGCGTTACTACTCCGTCATCTATAACCTGATTGACGAAGTGAAAGCGGCGATGAGCGGTATGCTGTCTCCGGAACTGAAACAGCAGATTATCGGTCTGGCGGAAGTTCGTGACGTGTTCAAATCGCCGAAATTTGGTGCCATCGCAGGCTGTATGGTTACCGAAGGTGTGGTTAAACGTCACAACCCGATCCGCGTTCTGCGTGACAACGTGGTTATCTATGAAGGCGAGCTGGAGTCCCTGCGCCGCTTCAAAGATGACGTTAACGAAGTCCGTAACGGTATGGAATGTGGTATCGGCGTTAAGAACTACAACGACGTCCGCACTGGCGATGTGATCGAAGTATTCGAAATCATCGAGATCCAACGTACCATCGCTTAAGGTTTTTAGGGTTCCATGCGGGATAAGGCGTTTACGTCGCATCCGGCATGGATTGCCTGATGTGACGCTGGCGCGTCTTATCAGGCCAACGTGAACAGCCCTTCCACCTGAAATTAATTTTAAAAAGGGGCTAACAGCCCCTTTTTTGTCAGGAGAATTTATTATGGCGAAAGAATTTGGTCGCCCGCAGCGCGTAGCGCAGGAAATGCAAAAAGAGATCGCTCTCATCCTGCAGCGTGAAATTAAAGATCCTCGCTTGGGCATGATGACCACCGTTTCCGGTGTCGAAATGTCTCGCGACCTGGCGTATGCCAAAGTATATGTGACGTTCCTCAACGACAAAGATGAAGACGCGGTTAAAGCGGGCATCAAAGCGTTGCAAGAAGCTTCTGGTTTCATCCGCAGCCTGCTGGGGAAAGCGATGCGCCTGCGTATCGTGCCGGAACTGACCTTCTTCTACGACAACTCTCTGGTTGAAGGGATGCGCATGTCAAACCTGGTGACCAGCGTGGTCAAACATGACGAAGAACGTCGTGTTAACCCGGACGACAGCAAGGAGGACTAATGAGTCGTCCTCGTCGTCGCGGTCGCGACATTAACGGCGTTTTGTTGCTGGATAAACCTCAGGGTATGTCCAGCAACGATGCGCTGCAAAAAGTGAAACGGATTTATAACGCCAACCGTGCCGGGCATACCGGTGCGCTGGACCCGCTGGCGACCGGCATGTTGCCGATTTGCCTCGGGGAAGCGACGAAGTTTTCCCAGTATCTGCTGGACTCCGACAAACGCTATCGGGTTATTGCGCGTCTTGGACAGCGTACCGATACTTCTGACGCCGACGGACAAATCGTTGAAGAGCGTCCGGTAACCTTTAGTGCAGAACAACTGGCGGCGGCACTGGATACTTTCCGTGGCGATATCGAACAGATCCCATCGATGTATTCAGCACTGAAATACCAGGGCAAAAAACTGTACGAATATGCGCGTCAGGGCATTGAAGTTCCGCGTGAAGCGCGTCCAATTACCGTTTATGAATTGCTGTTTATTCGCCATGAAGGCAATGAGTTGGAGCTGGAAATTCACTGCTCAAAAGGCACTTATATCCGCACCATCATTGATGACCTGGGTGAAAAACTCGGTTGTGGCGCGCATGTTATTTACCTGCGTCGTCTGGCGGTAAGTAAATATCCGGTTGAACGGATGGTGACCCTGGAACATCTGCGTGAACTGGTCGAACAAGCCGAACAGCAGGATATTCCGGCTGCGGAGTTACTTGATCCATTACTGATGCCAATGGACAGTCCAGCTTCGGACTACACGGTGGTGAATCTTCCGTTAATGTCTTCTGTTTACTTCAAAAATGGTAACCCGGTTCGTACATCTGGCGCGCCGCTGGAAGGACTGGTTCGCGTTACGGAAGGTGAGAACGGCAAGTTTATCGGTATGGGCGAAATTGACGATGAAGGCCGCGTTGCGCCTCGTCGTCTGGTGGTTGAATACCCGGCGTAATGTTAACCGTCTTGCGATAACAGGTCGCTACGAGTAGAATACTGCCGCTTAACGTCGCGTAAATTGTTTAACACTTTGCGTAACGTACACTGGGATCGCTGAATTAGAGATCGGCGTCCTTTCATTCTATATACTTTGGAGTTTTAAAATGTCTCTAAGTACTGAAGCAACAGCTAAAATCGTTTCTGAGTTTGGTCGTGACGCAAACGACACCGGTTCTACCGAAGTTCAGGTAGCACTGCTGACTGCACAGATCAACCACCTGCAGGGCCACTTTGCAGAGCACAAAAAAGATCACCACAGCCGTCGTGGTCTGCTGCGCATGGTTTCTCAGCGTCGTAAACTGCTCGACTACCTGAAACGTAAAGACGTAGCACGTTACACCCAGCTCATCGAGCGCCTGGGTCTGCGTCGCTAATTCTTGCGAGTTTCAGAAAAGGGGGCCTGAGTGGCCCCTTTTTTCAAGCTGACGGCAGCAATTCACTGGAAACTAATGTATTGTTGCTATGAATGATCTTCCGTTGCAGAGGTTCGCGCGGCTAATGAGAGGCTTTACCCACATTGGGCTGGGTTAGGGTTGTCATTAGTCGCGAGGATGCGCAGAAGATCGGGTATTAACACCAGTGCCGTAAGGTACTGTCTAAGAAAGAGAAAGGATATTACATTGCTTAATCCGATCGTTCGTAAATTCCAGTACGGCCAACACACCGTGACTCTGGAAACCGGCATGATGGCTCGTCAGGCTACTGCCGCTGTTATGGTTAGCATGGATGACACCGCGGTATTTGTTACCGTTGTTGGCCAGAAAAAAGCCAAACCAGGTCAGGATTTCTTCCCACTGACCGTTAACTATCAGGAGCGTACCTACGCTGCTGGTCGTATCCCGGGTAGCTTCTTCCGTCGTGAAGGCCGCCCAAGCGAAGGCGAAACCCTGATCGCGCGTCTGATTGACCGCCCGATTCGCCCGCTGTTCCCGGAAGGCTTCGTCAACGAAGTTCAGGTTATCGCCACCGTGGTTTCTGTTAACCCGCAAGTTAACCCGGATATCGTCGCGATGATTGGTGCTTCCGCAGCACTGTCTCTGTCTGGTATTCCGTTCAATGGTCCGATTGGTGCTGCCCGCGTAGGTTACATCAATGACCAGTACGTACTGAACCCGACTCAGGACGAGCTGAAAGAGAGCAAACTGGATCTGGTTGTTGCGGGTACTGAAGCCGCTGTACTGATGGTTGAATCTGAAGCTGAACTGCTGAGCGAAGACCAGATGCTGGGCGCAGTAGTGTTCGGTCATGAACAACAGCAGGTTGTTATTCAGAACATCAATGAACTGGTGAAAGAAGCCGGTAAACCGCGTTGGGACTGGCAGCCGGAGCCGGTAAACGAAGCGCTGAACGCGCGCGTTGCTGCACTGGCTGAAGCTCGTCTGAGCGATGCTTACCGCATCACCGACAAACAAGAGCGTTATGCGCAGGTTGATGTCATCAAATCTGAAACCATCGCAACGCTGCTTGCTGAAGACGAAACCCTGGACGAAAACGAACTGGGTGAGATTCTGCACGCGATCGAGAAAAACGTTGTTCGTAGCCGCGTACTGGCAGGCGAACCGCGTATCGACGGTCGTGAAAAAGATATGATCCGTGGTCTGGATGTGCGTACTGGCGTGCTGCCGCGTACTCACGGTTCTGCGCTGTTCACCCGCGGTGAAACGCAGGCACTGGTTACTGCAACGCTGGGTACCGCTCGTGACGCACAGGTTCTTGATGAACTGATGGGCGAACGTACCGACACCTTCCTGTTCCACTACAACTTCCCTCCGTACTCCGTAGGCGAAACCGGCATGGTCGGTTCTCCGAAGCGTCGTGAAATTGGTCACGGTCGTCTGGCGAAGCGCGGTGTGCTGGCAGTCATGCCAGATATGGACAAATTCCCGTACACCGTACGTGTTGTGTCTGAAATCACTGAATCCAACGGTTCCTCTTCTATGGCTTCCGTGTGCGGCGCGTCTCTGGCGCTGATGGACGCAGGTGTGCCGATCAAAGCTGCCGTTGCGGGTATCGCAATGGGTCTGGTGAAAGAAGGCGACAACTACGTTGTACTGTCTGACATTTTGGGCGACGAAGATCACCTGGGCGATATGGACTTCAAAGTTGCGGGTTCCCGCGACGGTATCTCTGCATTGCAGATGGATATCAAAATTGAAGGTATCACCAAAGAGATCATGCAGGTTGCACTGAACCAGGCTAAAGGTGCGCGTCTGCACATCCTGGGTGTAATGGAACAGGCGATCAACGCGCCGCGTGGCGATATCTCTGAGTTCGCACCGCGTATCCATACCATCAAGATCAACCCGGACAAGATCAAAGATGTTATCGGTAAAGGCGGCTCTGTTATCCGTGCCCTGACCGAAGAAACCGGCACCACCATCGAAATCGAAGATGACGGTACTGTGAAGATCGCAGCGACCGACGGCGAGAAAGCGAAACACGCTATTCGTCGTATCGAAGAGATCACTGCAGAAATCGAAGTGGGCCGCGTCTACAATGGTAAAGTGACCCGTATCGTTGACTTTGGCGCATTTGTTGCCATCGGCGGCGGTAAAGAAGGTTTGGTACACATCTCTCAAATCGCTGACAAACGCGTTGAGAAAGTGACCGATTACCTGCAGATGGGTCAGGAAGTACCGGTGAAAGTTCTGGAAGTTGATCGCCAGGGCCGTATCCGTCTGAGCATTAAAGAAGCGACTGAGCAGTCTCAACCTGCTGCAGCACCGGAAGCTCCGGCTGCTGAACAGGGCGAGTAAGGTTGCCATTTGCCCTCCGCTGCGGCGGGGGGTTTTTAACCGGGCAGGACGCCTTGTTAGCAACCGGGAACAGGACGTTCATTCAACCGTGGTCTTCGGGAGTGGGAAATGAAGCCTTTTTTGCGCTGGTGTTTCGTTGCGACAGCACTTACGCTTGCAGGATGCAGTAATACTTCCTGGCGTAAAAGTGAAGTCCTCGCGGTACCATTGCAACCGACTTTACAGCAGGAAGTGATTCTGGCACGTATGGAACAAATCCTTGCCAGTCGGGCTTTAACCGATGACGAACGCGCACAGCTTTTATATGAGCGCGGAGTGTTGTATGATAGTCTCGGTCTGAGGGCATTAGCGCGTAACGATTTTTCGCAAGCGCTGGCAATCCGACCGGATATGCCTGAAGTATTCAATTACTTAGGCATATATTTAACGCAGGCAGGCAATTTTGATGCTGCCTATGAAGCGTTTGATTCTGTACTTGAGCTTGATCCAACTTACAACTACGCGCACTTGAATCGCGGGATCGCATTATATTACGGCGGTCGTGACAAGTTAGCGCAAGATGATCTGCTGGCGTTTTATCAAGACGATCCCAATGATCCTTTCCGTAGTCTGTGGCTTTATCTCGCCGAGCAGAAGCTCGATGAGAAGCAGGCTAAAGAAGTGTTGAAACAGCACTTCGAAAAATCGGATAAGGAACAGTGGGGATGGAACATTGTCGAGTTCTACCTGGGCAACATTAGCGAACAAACGTTAATGGAAAGGCTCAAGGCGGACGCAACGGATAACACCTCGCTCGCTGAGCATCTCAGTGAAACCAACTTCTATTTAGGTAAGTACTACCTAAGTCTGGGGGATTTGGACAGCGCCACGGCACTGTTCAAACTGGCGGTTGCCAACAACGTTCATAACTTTGTTGAGCACCGATACGCATTGTTGGAATTATCGCTCCTGGGCCAGGACCAAGATGACCTGGCAGAATCGGACCAGCAATAGCTGACGTACACATCAGCCCGTAATCTTTTTTGATTGCCATCACCTTAACGGGTGAGGGCGTTGTTGTTCGTTAATACACCTACTTTGAGCCGGTTCACACTTTTCAATGAAAATTGCTGATCAATTTCATGATGAGTTATGTAGACTGGCCGCCATTAATTTTGAGGCACACGTACTACATGGCTGAATTCGAAACCACTTTTGCAGATCTGGGCCTGAAGGCTCCTATCCTTGAAGCCCTTAACGATCTGGGTTACGAAAAACCATCTCCAATTCAGGCAGAGTGTATTCCACATCTGCTGAATGGCCGCGACGTTCTGGGTATGGCCCAGACGGGGAGCGGAAAAACTGCAGCATTCTCTTTACCTCTGCTGCAAAATCTTGATCCTGAGCTGAAAGCACCACAGATTCTGGTGCTGGCACCGACCCGCGAACTGGCGGTACAGGTTGCTGAAGCAATGACGGATTTCTCTAAACACATGCGCGGCGTAAATGTGGTTGCCCTGTACGGCGGCCAGCGTTATGACGTGCAATTACGCGCCCTGCGTCAGGGGCCGCAGATCGTTGTCGGTACTCCGGGCCGTCTGCTGGACCACCTGAAACGTGGCACTCTGGACCTCTCTAAACTGAGCGGTCTGGTTCTGGATGAAGCTGACGAAATGCTGCGCATGGGCTTCATCGAAGACGTTGAAACTATTATGGCGCAGATCCCGGAAGGTCATCAGACCGCTCTGTTCTCTGCAACCATGCCGGAAGCGATTCGTCGCATTACCCGCCGCTTTATGAAAGAGCCGCAGGAAGTGCGCATTCAGTCCAGCGTGACTACCCGTCCTGACATCAGCCAGAGCTACTGGACTGTCTGGGGTATGCGTAAAAACGAAGCACTGGTACGTTTCCTGGAAGCGGAAGATTTTGATGCGGCGATTATCTTCGTTCGTACCAAAAATGCGACTCTGGAAGTGGCTGAAGCTCTTGAGCGTAACGGCTACAACAGCGCCGCGCTGAACGGTGACATGAACCAGGCGCTGCGTGAGCAGACACTGGAACGCCTGAAAGATGGTCGTCTGGACATCCTGATTGCGACCGACGTTGCAGCCCGTGGCCTGGACGTTGAGCGTATCAGCCTGGTGGTTAACTACGATATCCCGATGGATTCTGAGTCTTACGTTCACCGTATCGGTCGTACCGGTCGTGCGGGTCGTGCTGGCCGCGCGCTGTTGTTCGTTGAGAACCGCGAGCGTCGTCTGCTGCGCAACATTGAACGTACTATGAAGCTGACTATTCCGGAAGTAGAACTGCCGAACGCAGAACTGCTGGGCAAACGCCGTCTGGAAAAATTCGCCGCTAAAGTACAGCAGCAGCTGGAAAGCAGCGATCTGGATCAATACCGCGCACTGCTGAGCAAAATTCAGCCGACTGCAGAAGGTGAAGAGCTGGATCTCGAAACTCTGGCTGCGGCACTGCTGAAAATGGCACAGGGTGAACGTACTCTGATCGTACCGCCAGATGCGCCGATGCGTCCGAAACGTGAATTCCGTGACCGTGATGACCGTGGTCCGCGCGATCGTAACGACCGTGGTCCGCGTGGCGACCGTGAAGATCGTCCGCGTCGTGAACGTCGTGATGTTGGCGATATGCAGTTGTACCGTATTGAAGTGGGCCGCGATGATGGTGTTGAAGTTCGTCATATCGTTGGTGCGATTGCTAACGAAGGCGACATCAGCAGCCGTTACATCGGTAACATTAAGCTGTTTGCTTCTCACTCCACCATCGAACTGCCGAAAGGTATGCCGGGTGAAGTGCTGCAACACTTTACACGTACTCGCATTCTGAACAAGCCGATGAATATGCAATTACTGGGCGATGCACAGCCGCATACTGGCGGAGAGCGTCGTGGCGGTGGTCGTGGTTTCAGTGGCGAGCGTCGTGAAGGTGGTCGTAACTTCAGCGGTGAACGCCGTGAAGGTGGTCGTGGTGATGGTCGTCGTTTTAGCGGCGAACGTCGTGAAGGCCGCGCTCCGCGTCGTGATGACTCTACCGGTCGTCGTCGTTTCGGTGGTGATGCGTAATCATCGCTGAACAGCGAACACAGTCTGTAAAATAATATATACAGCCCCGATTTGAACCATCGGGGCTTTTTTTCTGTCTTTTGTACTCGTGTACTGGTACAGTGCAATACATAACAACGCAGTCGCACTATTTTTCACTGGAGAGAAGCCCTCATGGCAACACTAACCACCACCCAAACGTCACCGTCGCTGCTTGGCGGCGTGGTGATTATCGGCGGCACCATTATTGGCGCAGGGATGTTTTCTCTGCCAGTGGTCATGTCCGGGGCGTGGTTTTTCTGGTCAATGGCGGCGCTGATCTTTACCTGGTTCTGTATGCTGCATTCCGGCTTGATGATTCTGGAAGCTAACCTGAATTACAGAATCGGTTCGAGTTTTGACACCATCACCAAAGATTTGCTGGGCAAAGGCTGGAACGTGGTCAACGGCATTTCCATTGCCTTTGTGCTCTATATCCTGACCTATGCCTATATTTCTGCCAGTGGTTCGATTCTGCATCACACCTTCGCAGAGATGTCACTAAACGTCCCGGCACGGGCGGCGGGTTTTGGTTTTGCATTGCTGGTAGCGTTTGTGGTGTGGTTGAGCACTAAAGCCGTCAGTCGCATGACAGCGATTGTGCTGGGGGCGAAAGTCATTACCTTCTTCCTCACCTTTGGTAGCCTGCTGGGACATGTGCAGCCTGCGACATTGTTCAACGTCGCCGAAAGCAATGCGTCTTATGCACCGTATCTGTTGATGACCCTGCCGTTCTGTCTGGCATCGTTTGGTTATCACGGTAACGTGCCAAGCCTGATGAAGTATTACGGCAAAGATCCGAAAACCATCGTGAAATGCCTGGTGTACGGTACGCTGATGGCGCTGGCGCTGTATACCATCTGGTTGCTGGCGACGATGGGTAACATCCCGCGTCCGGAGTTTATCGGTATTGCAGAGAAGGGCGGTAATATTGATGTGCTGGTACAGGCGTTAAGCGGCGTACTGAACAGCCGTAGTCTGGATCTGCTGCTGGTCGTGTTCTCAAACTTTGCGGTAGCGAGTTCGTTCCTCGGCGTAACGCTGGGTTTGTTTGACTATCTGGCAGATCTGTTTGGTTTCGACGACTCGGCTGTGGGCCGCTTTAAAACGGCATTGCTGACCTTTGCCCCGCCAGTTGTGGGGGGGCTGTTGTTCCCGAACGGATTCCTGTACGCCATTGGTTATGCTGGTTTAGCGGCTACCATCTGGGCGGCAATTGTTCCGGCGCTGTTAGCCCGTGCATCGCGTAAACGCTTTGGCAGCCCGAAATTCCGCGTCTGGGGTGGCAAGCCGATGATTGCGCTGATTCTGGTGTTTGGCGTCGGCAACGCACTGGTCCATATCTTATCGAGCTTTAATTTGCTGCCGGTGTATCAGTAATCAGCGGGCCTTATCCGACATTTCTGCTGCCTACACAATGCCTGATGCGCTTCGCTTATCAGGCCTACGTAGGATAGCGTTGCCAGCTCGGATAAGGCTTCCCGCGTTAAGACACACTATCCCAACAACTCTTCCTTAACATCCATCGCCAGCTCAAACGAATGCAGGCGCGCCTGGTGGTCGAAAATCTGCCCGTTAACCATAATCTCATCGGCGTCGGTTTCGCGCAGGATCGACTGCAAACCATGACGCACTTTCGCTTTATCGCCCACCAGCGACATACTCAGCGCCTGTTGCACGCCATACTGCTCAGACGGTGACCAGAACTGATCCATATTTTGAATCGGCGGCGGCAGTTGCCCGGTTTCGCCACGGCGCAGCTTCACAAAGGCTTGCTGCATTGAGGTAAACAGAAATTCAGCGTCGCGGTTGCTGTCGGCAGCGATAATATTGATGCACACCATTGCGTATGGTTTTTCCAGTCGTGCCGACGGTTTGAAGTTGCTGCGATAAAGATGCAGCGCCTGGAACAACATATCCGGCGCGAAGTGTGAGGCAAACGCAAACGGCAGACCAAGCTGCGCCGCCAGTTGCGCGCTGTAAAGGCTGGAGCCTAACAACCACACCGGTATTTTCTCGCCATAGCCTGGTACCGGGCGCACATGCGGATTAGGATCGCGGGCGTCAAACCAGTCCACCAGCTCCGCGACATCGCGGGGGAAATTATCAATATCGCCGCTCATATGACGACGTAGCGCCATCATGGTTCGCTGGTCACTACCCGGAGCACGACCCAGCCCCAAATCGATTCGCCCCGGATAGAGTGTATTGAGCGTGCCGAACTGTTCTGCAATGACCAACGGTGAGTGGTTAGGCAACATCACGCCGCCAGACCCCAGATGCAGCGTGGTGGTATTCGCCGCCAGATAGCCAATCAATACCGACGTGGCAGCACTGGCAATGCCAGTCATATTGTGGTGTTCTGCCAGCCAGTAGCGATGATAGCCGCGCTTTTCAGCCAGACGGGCGAGATCGAGAGAGTGGGAGAATGCTTCTCGCGCTGAAGAACCTTCGGGAATGGGGGCCAGATCGAGTAGCGAAAACGCAATGGTTTTATCAGTCATAACAGCTCACTTTGTTACCGATTAATCTTTAATACTGCATTAAAGAGTAGTTAAAGTTGTTAACAAAGTGAGCTATTTACTTAGGCTTGCAGCTCCAGTCCTGCCAGCCGCCGCCAGTAGCCGTTACAGTCGCTGTTCGCCGTCAACGGCAGTGGTGCAGCGCCATTTTCATTAGCGCGGAAGGCGTCGAGCATCGCGAAAGTGTCAGTACCCTGCGGTGACAGGCGGACCACATCAACCAGGCCCTGCATGGATGCCAGCTCGTTACCGAGGTTGTAAACGTAGCCGCTCATGGTCTGAATGCCATTGAGTACAAACACTTGTTGGTTTTCCTGCGACAGCACGTTGCGCCCGTTCGGATACTTAATGCAGCAGGTTTCACACTCATCTTTCGGGCGGTCTTCCGAACGCGCGGTAAAGCAGCGGGCGGAGTAGGCCAGCGGCAGATGACCGTAGCTCAGGACTTCCACTTCAAACTGGTTACGAATGCCCAGCTCATCGCACTGATTAAGCAGATTCACCAGCCAGTCGCGGGAAAGCTCCACTGGCATACACCAGCGCATCATGCCCTGTTTGAGCAATATTTTCAGCGTCACCGCGTTATAGCAGTTCAGCGCGTGTCCGGCGACGAACGGCAGTTTGCGTTCAGCGCACATATTCACCACGCCGAGATCGCTGGCTTCAATCAGAAACTCACCGTTCTCAACATAGCGTTTCAGTTCGCCCAGTTCAGATGATGCCTGCACCAGCGCCAGCGTGGAGAGCACTATCTGCTTACCACTTCCGGCGAGCGATTTTGCCATCTCCAGCCAGTCGCCAACTTTGGTTGCCCGGCGCTTGCTGCATACCGCTTCGCCAAGATAAATCACGTCGGCGCTGCTGGTGGCGGCCTGCTGATAAAAATCTTCCAGCGTCTCTTTTGGCCAGTACCACAGCACTGGCCCT
This sequence comes from Escherichia sp. Lx600-2, assembly GCF_036662595.1. NCBI lineage: Bacteria > Pseudomonadati > Pseudomonadota > Gammaproteobacteria > Enterobacterales > Enterobacteriaceae > Escherichia > Escherichia sp. Lx600-2. The sequence goes on from NZ_JAYQWM010000004.1 coordinate 113,385, forward strand.
AAGGAATATTTCATTGCTCTTCTCACTGCCATTTACGGTGATACGCGCCAAGGGTGGTTTGCGTGCCTTCGGACATCGACCCGAGCGTCTCCATCCACGCGCTTTGCGGTACGAAGTTTTGCGGATCGGCCTTACAACGGTCGATAGCCTGACGCCAGACTTTCGCCACCTGGCTGACATACGCCGGGCTACGCTGGCGGCCTTCAATTTTCACCGAAGCGATATTCGCCGCCATTAACTCCGGCAGCAGTTCCAGGGTATTGAGACTGGTTGGTTCTTCCAGCGCGTGATAGCGCTCGCCGTCCACCAGATAACGCCCTTTACACAACGTCGGATAACCTGCGTTTTCGCCGTCCTGATAACGGTCGATCAGCACTTCGTTCAGGCGGGATTCCAGCCCCTGCGGCGTTTGTTGCCAGCGCACGAAACGGGCCGGAGAACACGCGCCTACGGTGTTGGGCGACTCACCCGTCAGATACGACGACAGATAGCAACGACCTTCCGACATAATGCACAGGCTGCCGAAAGCAAAGACTTCCAGTGGTACAGGTGTGACCCGTGCCAGTTGTTTCACCTGATGAATCGACAACACGCGCGGCAGCACCACGCGAGCAACGTCAAAATGGCGATGATAAAAGTTAATCGCCTCTTCATTGGTCGCCGAAGCCTGCACTGACACATGACGCTCAATATGCGGGTAACGCTCGGCGGCGTACTCTAGCATGGCGAGGTCGGCGAGGATCAGCGCGTCGGCACCCAGCTGCGCCGCCATATCCACGGCGCGCTGCCAGCGGGCGTAACCGTCCGGATGCGCAAAAGTGTTAATCGCGATGTGAAGTTTGCGGCGATGTTGATGGACAAAACTCACCGCTTCCTGCAATTTTTTCTCGGTAAAGTTAAGGCCGGCGAAGTGACGGGCATTGGTATCATCTTTTAGCCCGATATAAACAGCATCTGCGCCGTTTTCGATGGCCGCCTTAAGCGCCGGGAGATTTCCGGCAGGGCAGAGCAGCTCCATAATTTTTCCTGAAGGTTGCGCTATCAAAACGCAAAAATGTTAACGAACTGGGATTTTAGTTAACCTTGCTGCGACAATTTTTGATTTAAGGCAGTTAAAGTTGTATTGGTGGTAGCAGCAATTTCATATGGAATTGTTGATTTATACCGCTATGTTATTTTTCTGATATGGCAAAATAGGATGATTGTTGAAACAGGGAGTAAAACTCGTGTTGGATAAACTGCGTTCCCGTATTGTGCATTTGGGGCCATCTCTGTTGAGTGTACCGGTAAAACTGACGCCATTTGCGCTAAAACGCCAGGTTCTTGAGCAGGTCTTAAGCTGGCAATTCCGTCAGGCGCTGGATGATGGCGAGCTGGAGTTTCTTGAAGGCCGCTGGTTAAGTATTCATGTGCGTGATATTGACCTGCAATGGTTTACCTCGGTGGTGAATGGCAAACTGGTGGTCAGCCAGAACGCGCAAGCTGATGTGAGTTTTAGTGCCGACGCCAGCGATCTGCTGATGATTGCGGCGCGTAAACAGGATCCGGATACGCTCTTCTTCCAGCGTCGGCTGGTGATTGAAGGCGATACGGAGCTGGGGCTGTATGTGAAAAACCTGATGGACGCCATTGAACTGGAGCAAATGCCGAAAGCCTTACGCATGATGCTGCTGCAACTGGCGGATTTTGTTGAGGCGGGAATGAAAACCGCGCCTGAAACCAAACAGACATCGGTAGGTGAACCATGCTAATTCGAGTAGAAATTCCCATTGATGCCCCGGGTATTGATGCCCTGCTGCGTCGTTCATTCGAAAGTGATGCGGAAGCGAAGCTGGTTCACGATCTGCGTGAAGATGGCTTTCTGACGCTGGGGCTGGTGGCGACAGATGACGAAGGTCAGGTCATTGGCTATGTGGCATTTAGCCCGGTTGATGTGCAGGGCGAAGACCTGCAATGGGTCGGCATGGCACCGCTGGCGGTAGATGAAAAATACCGTGGACAGGGGCTGGCACGCCAACTGGTCTATGAAGGACTCGATTCGCTTAATGAGTTCGGCTATGCCGCAGTGGTGACGCTGGGCGATCCGGCGCTGTACAGTCGTTTCGGCTTTGAACTGGCGGCGCATCACGATCTGCGTTGCCGCTGGCCGGGCACTGAAAACGCCTTCCAGGTACATCGTTTAGCGGATGACGCGCTGAATGGCGTAACCGGTCTGGTTGAGTATCACGAGCATTTCAATCGCTTTTAATCTCCGGGGTTTGCAGACTGCTTAACAGCTCTGCAAACCCTGCGCCTTCCGCTACCAGACGCTCTTTTTGCAGTTTGGTCAGTTGCTTAACGCGATATTCCGCCCGTAACGCCAGCGAACGATCGCCCACTGGCGCAGAAAACGCCAGCGTCAGTTCTCCTTTCCCGCGCAGTGCTTTCGCCCCTTTGCCGCTTTGGTGCTGCTGATAGCGGCGTTCGACATCCGTGGTGATCCCGGTATAAAGCTTATTGTCGGCGGTACGGATCAAGTAAAGAAACCAGGGTGTCATCGTCTGCGTCGCATGTTAAGGTCAGGCCCACAGTATAAAAGAGAACAGCAATGGAAACACTCACCGCCATCAGCCGTTGGCTGGCAAAACAACATGTTGTCACCTGGTGTGTGCAGCAGGAAGGGGAACTCTGGTGCGCCAATGCCTTTTATCTGTTTGATGTGCAGAAAGTCGCCTTCTACATTTTGACGGAAGAAAAAACGCGCCACGCGCAGATGAGTGGGCCGCAGGCTGCGGTTGCCGGAACGGTAAACGGTCAGCCGAAAACGGTAGCGTTAATTCGCGGCGTGCAGTTTAAAGGTGAGATCCGCAGGCTGGAAGGTGAGGAAAGCGACCTCGCGCGCAAGGCGTACAATCGTCGCTTTCCGGTTGCCAGAATGCTGTCGGCCCCGGTGTGGGAAATCCGGCTCGATGAAATCAAATTCACCGACAACACGCTGGGCTTTGGTAAAAAAATGATTTGGCTACGCGACTCAGGCACCAAGCAGGCGTAACGCCTCGCGGTTAAACGCTGGCAGATCGTCCGGTGTGCGGCTGGTAATCAGCTGATCTTTATCGACCACCACTTCCTGATCGTAAAATTCCGCGCCCGCGTTTTTAACATCAATAATGATTGGTTTAACCGCGGTCAGTTTGCGTCCCCGAATAACATCGGCGCTGATCAGCAGCTGCGGACCGTGACAGATGGCGAAAACAGGTTTGCCGCTATTCACAAAATCACGGGTAAAGGTGACAAAACGGTTGTCGCCACGCAGATAATCCGGTGAATGACCGCCCGGTAGCAGCAGGGCATCAAACTCTGCTGGCGTCACTTCATCGATGGATTTATCGATGGTCACGCTGGCTTCTCCTTTTTTGCCTTTCACCGTTTTACCCGCTTGTTTTTCAATGGTAATCACTTCGTGTCCGGCTTTACGGAACTCGTCTGCGGGTGAAGTAAATTCTGAATCCTCAAATTCATCAGTGATTAAAACGGCAATTTTCTTACTCATGCTTCCTCCGCGTTGTTGCATTGGATGAGGCGAATTTCCCACAATCGGGGATAATTACCTCATGGTCTATTAAGCCTGGTGCATGAGCCGTGGAGCGCAAGGCAGACAATTCTGTAAAGGAGCGAAGATGAGTCAGGTACTGATTACAGGCGCAACGGGGCTGGTGGGCGGTCACCTGCTGCGGATGTTGGTTAACGAACCGAAAGTTAACGCTATAGCCGCGCCGACGCGACGTCCGTTGGGCGATATGCCCGGGGTGTTTAATCCCCATGATCCGCAACTGACTGACGCGCTGGCGCAGGTCACCGATCCCATCGACATTGTGTTTTGTTGTCTCGGCACCACGCGGCGAGAAGCGGGGAGCAAAGAGGCGTTTATTCATGCCGATTACACGCTGGTAGTGGATACCGCATTAACCGGGCGGCGACTGGGCGCGCAGCATATGCTGGTGGTCAGTGCTATGGGTGCCAATGCCCACTCGCCGTTTTTCTATAACCGCGTCAAAGGGGAGATGGAAGAAGCATTAATCGCCCAGAACTGGCCGAAATTGACCATTGCTCGCCCGTCGATGTTACTGGGCGATCGTAGCAAACAGCGGATGAACGAAACGCTTTTTGCGCCGCTGTTCCGTTTGTTACCCGGTAACTGGAAATCCATTGATGCGAGAGACGTGGCGCGGGTCATGCTGGCAGAGGCGATGCGGCCTGAGCATGAAGGCGTGACGATTTTAAGCTCTTCAGAATTACGCAAAAGAGCTGAATAATTATTCCCAAGGATTGATAGTGAGCGTAATATTCACGCGCTCAATTATCATAACTTATTCCTGGGGAATGCTATGACTGGTCAGTCTTCATCTCAGGCGGCAACGCCCATTCAGTGGTGGAAACCCGCGCTTTTCTTTCTCGTTGTCATTGCCGGTCTCTGGTATGTGAAATGGCAACCTTACTACGGCAAAGCGTTTACTGCTGCCGAAACCCACAGTATCGGTAAATCTATCCTTGCGCAGGCGGATGCTAATCCATGGCAGGCGGCGTTGGATTACGCGATGATCTATTTCCTCGCGGTATGGAAAGCGGCGGTGCTGGGGGTGATCCTCGGTTCGTTGATTCAGGTGCTGATCCCGCGTGACTGGTTGTTGCGTACGCTTGGGCAATCGCGCTTTCGCGGCACGCTGCTGGGAACGCTGTTTTCGCTGCCGGGCATGATGTGTACCTGCTGTGCGGCTCCGGTCGCGGCGGGAATGCGTCGCCAACAGGTGTCGATGGGCGGTGCGCTGGCATTCTGGATGGGCAATCCGGTGTTAAACCCGGCGACGCTGGTGTTTATGGGGTTTGTCCTCGGCTGGGGTTTTGCGGCGATTCGTCTGGTGGCCGGGCTGGTGATGGTGTTGCTGATTGCGACGCTGGTGCAAAAATGGGTGCGTGAAACACCGCAAACGCAGGCACCGGTCGAAATTGACATACCGGAAGCACAGGGCGGTTTTTTTAGCCGCTGGGGCAGGGCGCTATGGACGCTTTTCTGGAGTACGATCCCGGTTTACATCCTTGCAGTACTGGTGTTGGGTGCCGCTCGCGTCTGGTTATTCCCCCATGCCGATGGTGCTGTCGATAACAGCCTGATGTGGGTGGTGGCGATGGCGGTAGCAGGATGCTTTTTTGTCATTCCCACGGCAGCAGAAATTCCGATTGTACAAACGATGATGCTGGCAGGTATGGGAACTGCTCCGGCGCTGGCATTGTTGATGACGCTCCCGGCGGTGAGTTTGCCGTCACTGATTATGCTGCGCAAAGCGTTCCCGGCGAAAGCCTTATGGCTGACGGGAGCGATGGTGGCAGTGTCAGGCGTGATTGTCGGCGGGCTGGCGCTGTTATTCTGATTTGAGGGAAAACATGTCGGATGCGGCGTAAACGCCTTATCCGACCTACGGTTTGCATCGTTGTAGGCCTGATAAGACGCGGCAAGCGTCGCATCAGGCATTACAAGGGGCTGCTATTTAATAAACGTAAACGCCGTAGTTACTCGCTTCACGCCGCTCACCCGGCTGGCAATATCTGCCGCCGCTTTCGCTTCACGTTCAGTCACCAGCCCCATCAGGAACACTTCACCGTTTTCGGTGGTCACTTTCACGTTGGACGATTTCACCAGGTCGCTGGTTAAGAGCTGCGAACGCACTTTGGTGGTGATCCACGTATCGTTAGACGCTTCGCCCAGACCAATCGGCTGGCCCTGACGAATCTCGTTATACACTTCGTTGGCACCGTCTACGCCCATAGCAATCTGTTTGGCGCGAGCCGAAAGTTCAGCGTTTGGTGACTGCCCAACCAGCAGCACTTTGCCCTGATAGGCCGTTACATTAATACGCGCTTCTTTCTTAATCTGTTCGTCTTTCGACAATGCGCTGTTCACGCGCACTTCCAGGGTACCATCGTCCACCTGGGTGCCGACACTGCGTGGGTCAGTTGCGGCTTTGGTACCCACAGCAGCAGTACCCACTACGGCAGCGGCAACACAACCTTGCAACAGCAGCGCGGAAATAAGGACTGCGATTGGCGATAATGCCTTCATGTATTCTCCTTAATCATCCTGGTGAGGGAAAAGCGTGTTATCGATCAGATCGCACAGGCAATTTACCGTCAGCATATGCATTTCCTGAATGCGAGCACTACGATGCGAAGGAATGCGGATTTCCACATCCTGTGGCCCTAACAAACCTGCAAGTTCACCGCCGTCATAGCCGGTTAATGCCACAATGGTCATATCACGCGTAACGGCAGCTTCTACCGCTTTTACAATATCGCGGCTGTTGCCACGGGTGGAAATGGCTAACAATACATCTCCCGCATGACCCAGCGCCCGCACCTGTTTTGCATACACTTCATCATGTAAGCGATCGTTGGCAATCGCCGTTAAGACAACATTATCAGTATTTAGTGCAATGGCAGGTAAGCTGGGCCGCTCCGTTTCGAAACGGTTGATCATGCTGGCAGCAAAATGCTGTGCATTGGCAGCGGAAGTTCCATTACCACAACAGAGGATTTTGTTGCCATTGAGCAGAGACTGAACCAGCGTCATGGCCGCACGGGAGATGGCATCCGGAAGCGCCTCTGCCGCCGCAATTTGAGTTTGAATGCTTTCAGTGAAGCAAGCTTTAATTCTTTCTTGCACGCTAATCCTTAAACCTTAATTATGAGTGGTCATTAAAGGCATCCTTAATCCACTCAACCTCATTCCCGGTGAAGGCTACCACATCGAACCGGCAATCCACAGTATCAAAACTCCCATTATGACGCGCGAGCCACAAGCGGGCAGTCTGTAATAATTTGTGTTGTTTGCTGCAGGTCACACTGGCTGCCGCGCCGCCATAAAGCGCAGAACGGCGGTAACGCACCTCGACAAAAACGGTGGTCCGGCCTTCACGCATTATCAGATCGATCTCGCCGCCACGCTCGTTCACGTTAGCGGCGACAAATCGCAGTCCTTTGCCTTCCAGCCAGCGACGCGCTTGTACTTCCCACGCATCGCCGGTCTGTTTGGTGGTTAACTGGCGGGGACTACCTGACCTTGTTGGTACTGTAGCCATGATAACTTCCTGTTAATCACGCAATCCGGGTTAGCCGTCAGGCTTCCGGTATTACCGTTGATTTCAAAACCCTGAACCTGGCGCATTTGTGAGAAATGATTTGCCAACGACCAGGCATCAACGCCCATCGCATACATGCGAGCCAGCGAATAATCGTTGTTCACCGCGCTGAGCGCCTGCTGCATTAACGGCAGATTACCGCCTGCCAGCATCGGGATTTCGCTGTACTGCAAGCCTTCCATCTCCAGTCGGAAATCCGGGCCAGCGGTCCCTTGCGCACTGCGGGAGCTGGCGTACAGCGTTGCACCGCTCTGGCTACCGTTACGCATGGCGATCATCGGTTTGATAAAAGCGATTTCACCCGGCGTTGCCACAATGTACACCGCATCGACACGACCGCCATTATTGGTGAACTGGTCATCGGTTGGCGTGGTTTGCAGCGTTGGATTGTTGGTCGTCATGCCGGAGTCGGTTGTCGCTCTGAGAGTAATCGGGGTACCCGTTAAAGCGATACCAGAACCGCCGTTAACACCCGCGCGTAATTCGCTGGTGGAACCAAATTTTTGTTGCAGAACGGTGCCGCCGCCCAGTTTCTGCCACTCTTGCGCAAACGCATTGGCTACGCGATCGCCCAATGAACTGCGTGGGATCAGCACCAGCGGCGCTTGTTTACCCTGGTCACGAATATGACGCGCTGCATCGCGCGCTTCGTCTTCCGGTGAAAGCGCGAAGTAACAAATATTGACGCGATTTTCGATATTCTCCGGCTGGTTCAGTGCCAGTACGTTCAGCGGAGTGTTGCTCTTCAGCAACTCTTCAACGTTATTTTTCAGCAACGGACCGACCACAATACTCGCGCCATCCTGCTGAACCTGGCTTAAGATCTGGCTAAGTGGTTGTGATGAGGTATCGTAGATTTTCAGCTCTGCGGATGGATTTGCGGGTGCGCTTACCGCTGCGGTGCTTGTCGCCGGGGCGCTTACAGGCACCGGCTGGGCTGCAGGCTGTTCACCGGTCAGATCGCTAACCGAGGCTTGTGCCGGGCTGGCAACGCCATCCACGGTTTGCGGTTGAGGTTGTTCTGCTACGTCTGCGGCAGGTGCGGCAGCTACCTGAGCTGCCACTGGCTGAGTGCCGATATTTTTCGCCGCTTCAAAGCCTTGCTGAATAGTGCGACCAAATACCGCTGCCTGGCCATTCAGTGGCAACAGCAGGGCGATTTTGTTGGTCGAGGCTGGTTTAAACGCTTTTACGTTAACCAACTGCGTTGGCAGCATTTTCGCGCCCGGGTTGTTCGGATAACGTTTCTGCCAGTCGGCGATCCCGGCTTTCATCATGTCGGGATCGTTACGGTTATCAAACCAGACGCGCTGCAGATCCAGCCAGCCTTGCAGAATATTTTCGTCGGCGTTGATCACCAGCGTATTCGCCTGTTCCTGAGTCATGGAGGAGAGCGCCTGCCAGGTGGCATCAATATTCTGCTGTTTTTCTTTCGCGCCAAGCAGCGGTTCCTGAGCAATTAACGCGCGCAGTAAATCAATGGAAGGACGCCCCTGGCTGGCATCGATTTTTGCCTGCCAGTAACGGGCTTGCTGGTTTTGTTCTAAATCGGCGGGTGTAATTTTCGCCAGCAAGTTTTGCGCGCCAGCAAAATCTTTCTGCGCCAGTTTAATCTCTACCGCCAGCAGTGTTTTCTCGCGACGCTGAGAATCATTCAGTTCTTGCGGTAGTTGGTTAAACAACTCAACCGCCTGCCCGGTTTTACCTTCTTTCACCAGTGCACGAATGGCGAGTAATTGCCAGTTGATCCTGGTATCATCAGAGCTTTGCTGCATCTGCTGAAGATAAAAGGCAGAATCAGCCTGCGCCGTGCCCTGCATATAAGCAGTGGACTGATCGGGAGTATGGGTGCCACAACCGGCGAAAATCAGGGCTGCCAGAACAACAGGCAGACAACGCGCGGCTTTCAAACGAGAAAATGTTGAGGGTACCATAATGTATCCAGTGATATTTTTTTTACGCAATGCTCAATATTAAATCGGCAATACGGACGACACAATGAAACAACACCAATCGGCGGATAATTCTCAGGGCCAGCTTTACATTGTACCGACGCCAATCGGCAATCTGGCGGATATCACCCAGCGTGCGTTAGAGGTATTACAGGCCGTTGATCTGATTGCCGCCGAGGATACTCGTCACACCGGTTTATTGCTGCAACATTTTGGGATTAATGCCCGGTTGTTTGCACTGCACGACCATAACGAACAACAAAAAGCCGAAACGCTGCTGGCGAAGCTGCAAGAGGGGCAAAACATTGCGCTGGTTTCCGATGCCGGAACGCCGCTAATTAACGATCCTGGCTACCATCTGGTGCGTACCTGCCGTGAAGCGGGGATTCGCGTGGTGCCGCTACCCGGGCCGTGTGCTGCTATCACTGCGTTAAGCGCCGCAGGTTTACCCTCTGACCGTTTCTGTTACGAAGGCTTTTTACCTGCCAAATCAAAAGGCCGCCGTGATGCGCTAAAAGCCATTGAAGCGGAGCCGCGCACGCTGATTTTTTATGAATCTACCCACCGTCTGTTAGATAGCCTGGAAGATATCGTTGCGGTATTAGGCGAATCCCGTTATGTGGTTCTGGCGCGTGAGCTAACCAAAACCTGGGAAACCATTCACGGCGCGCCCGTTGGCGAGCTGCTGGCGTGGGTAAAGGAAGATGAAAACCGCCGCAAAGGCGAAATGGTGCTGATTGTCGAAGGTCATAAAGCACAGGAAGAAGACTTACCCGCCGATGCCCTGCGCACGCTGGCGCTGCTACAGGCAGAACTGCCGCTGAAAAAAGCGGCGGCGCTGGCCGCAGAAATTCACGGCGTGAAGAAAAATGCGCTGTATAAGTATGCGCTGGAGCAGCAGGGAGAGTGATATCTCTCCGTGGCCCCGTTTGAAGAACCCTGGGGCCGCCTGCTAAACAATCAGTCTTTTTAGTGAGCCGAACAGATCGATGCCGATAGCATTTGCATAGCTAAAAACAACATCTAATGTTGGTGAACTTTCTCCTTTTTCAAATTTACTCACCGCTTGTCGGGTAACACCAAGTTGCTTCGCCACGGCAGTTTGGCTCAGATTGAGGGCTTTGCGTTTTTCCACGAGTTGGGAAAGAACCGCTTTGCGTTGTACAACAACATCAAGAGCATTAGCGGTTGCTTCGTCCTTAAGTAATTCTGTTTTCACGTCTTCCCAGTGATGTAACTCGTTATTTTTCTTCATTTCTATTTCTCCTGGAAGCTTGCTTAGTTTGTCGAAAGTAAGGCCTTATAACGTGCTAAACCTAACTCGATGTTGGCTTTAGGCGTTTTGTTCGTTTTTTTAGCAAAGATATGTGTGATGACCCATAGCCCTTGATGAAAGTGAAAATAAAAACCCCTTAACCAATGGCTCTGACTATGTGTTTTAATTTCATACATATCCCCTTGAACTTTTTCGGTATTCACCAGGGAAGAGCAGGGACCTAACTCTTCGAAATCGTCAATAGCAGCAATGAATTCCGCTCGATCGATTGCACTAAGATCAAACAATTCCTTTCTGGCCACACTTAACAGCATGACTGGAAGATTTTTATCACGTTTTTTGTTAGTCTGATTTTTCACCATCTTTTTGTCAACCTTTAGGTTTACATTGTGATGGCATAATAACGGAGGACGTTCATACTGAACCGGAACGAAGTGCTCAAAACTCATGAGCACTTTTCTTATTTTTCCGGGCTAAGGGGGATGTTAACGACGACACATCTCATCAATCACGCATGTGAAATGGTTATGCAGCCATAAAAACGAAGCCGGGATAGCGGTGGAGACTTTAGCCGTGAGAAAACGTTCTGTCGCATCCTGCTTTCCTTCGCCAGTCACCAGTAACAAAACCTCGCGGGCATTGAGAATATCCTTCAGGCCTAAGGTGATCCCACGAGTCACGGGGCGACCCGCGGTTTTTAACATCTCATGTTGCTGTGTTCTGGCATCAAGTTGACTGATATGGCAGGCCGGTTGCAGGTTTTCTCCCGGTTCGTTCAGCCCAAGATGACCGTTTTTCCCCAATCCGAGAACGCATAAATCCAGACCGCCTTTGCGCGCAATCAGGTTCGTTACCCGTTCGCACTCTGTCTCATTTATCTCTTCGGAGCGAAAGCTGATGAGCTGGTCTTCACGTAGCCCCAGCGGCTGCACGATATGCTGTTGCAGGAAAGTTTCGCAGGTGCCAGGCATAGTTAATGGCAGATCCACCCATTCGTCGAGCTTGACGAAGGTCAGCTGGCTGACATCAACCTGCTGCTGGTGGATTTTTTCTACCAGATAATGATACGTCAGTAATGGCGTGGCTCCGGTCGCCAGGCAAATCACGGCATCCGGTTTGCTACGGATCACGGCCAATAAATATTCGCTGGCACGTTCACTTAACGTCGTATAGTTTTCAACTTGCTGAAGGGTTTGCACAGGATGAAATTCCTTAAGTAAAGAGGCACCGCCAGACGCAGTGCCTCGTTCCATTTACAAAATGCCGAATGCGGAACAAACAATAGAGAGCACAAAAGTCACGCCGATTAACAGCACCGGATGCGCTTTTTTCACCCGCAGGAAGTAATACATCAGCAGGGTGTAGGCCATCGGTAAAATGTTCGGGAAGACTTTATCGAAGAAATCCTGCTGCAGCGCAACGCTGTGGGTACTGTCGATGGCAAACGATGTCACCACGTTAATATGCACATACGAAGCGATCAGCCCGCCGATTACCGTGATCCCGAGGATGGTTGCCGAGCGAGCAATCATCTGCGAGTTCTCTCGCACTTTATCGATCGCCTTCACGCCGACTGAATAACCGACGTGGGTCCAGCCGACGCGCAGGAAAAAGATAAGCAGGTAAACGGCGAAAAATAGAATCGGCCCCAGCAGGTTTCCCTGGCTGGCAAATGATGAGCAAATTCCCGCCATAATCGGCAACAAAGTAAACCAGAAAATCGCATCGCCAATCCCGGCGATTGGGCCAAACAGTGCCACTTTGAGGCCTTTAATGGTGTCGCGGTTTTCTCCTTTTTCTTCCATCGAAATTAATAACCCCATCAGGAATCCGACCAGATTCGGGTGGGTATTAATAAATTCGAGGTTATCTTTCATCGCTGCGCTTAGGCCCGGTTTGTCATCCTTATAAATCTTTTTCAGGATCGGCAACATCGCCCAGGTAAAACCGCCCGCCTGCATCCTTTCGTAGTTAAAGCTCGCTTGCAGCAGCGACGAACGAAAGCCCAGACGGGTGATATCTTTTTTACTGATTTCAGATCCCATTGCTGTAGTCCTCTTCTTCATTTTTACTGGCAACGGGCTGCGGTTGCGCTTGCTGCCGGGATTTCGCATTGAAAAACTCATACACCGCAAAGCCTGCGCCCAGTACGGCAACCGGCAACAGGTTGCTGACCTGGATGTAGCAAACAAACAGAAAGCCGGCGATCAGGTAAGGGATATATTGTGCTTTGAACATCACGCGCAGCAGCAAGCCAAAACCAACGGCAGGCAGAATACCGCCAGCCACTTCAAAGCCGTGGGTCAACCAGGCGGGCATCGCTTTCACCAGCGCCTGCATCGCCCCTTGTGCCAGGTAAGTACAGAGGAAAGCAATCACCGCATACGCTGAAGCGACGATGAGCATCGTTGTCCAGTTAAGTCGGGAAAACGCTGCCGTATCCGCCTCTTTCGCGCATTTATCGGCTTTGGTCATAAATAATGAGAAAGCGGAATAGAAGAACAGAATGACGTACTGCATTAACAAACTAAACGGCAGGCCAAGACCAATTGCTGTTTTGGCATCAACGCCCGTAGACCATGCAATGACGGTGGTCATCAGACCCGCCATAATCGGGTTGGGCGGCTGAACACCACCTGCAGGGGTTAATCCGGCGAAAGCCAACTCTGTCAGACCACCGGTAATTAAGCCAGTCTGAATATCACCGAGAATAGCGCCAGTTAGGGTACAAACGATTATCGGGCGGAATAAAAATAAGGCTTCCAGCCAAAAATCAATCCCCAGAACGAAAACTAACGCCGCCAGGGATAATCCCTGAAGTAGGGTTATTTCATGCATTTTTATTACCTCAAACCAATATTAAGGCGATTTTAGATTTAGTCAGGGATTTGTTCTTTTTGATCGCCAGGGACGTCCTGAATGAAAACATTCACGCCACGTTGTTTAATAAAACGTAAGTCCGTGAGATCCTGGTCATCGACATAAACTTTACTGCTGATTTGCTTTTTCCCTTCCGAGAAATGCATATTGCCGACGTTGACATCTTTCAGGTCAATGCCACCTTCTACCAATTTACGTACCGTTTGTGGCGTACGGCAAATCAGGAAGATCTTCTGATGCGGTGCAGCTTTGCCGATGACGTTAATGGTTTTTTCGATAGTAAAGAAACGAATGCCAAAGCCGTAGGTTTCTGCGGTAATACCCATTAATTTCTGTTGAATATCATCGTTAGCGACAACATCATCCACGACTACCAGCAGATTCGCACCGATGGTGGATGTCCAGGTCACGCCAACCTGACCGTGAACCAGACGGTTATCAATACGGGTTAAGAGAATATTTGGACTGCTCATTGTGTAATCCTCACCATAAAGTTGAATAATATAATTTTTTTAAATATATTATTGTTGCGATATTGTACTGATGTATTTATTAAGGTTTAGTCATCTCCTTTTCCATTAAGGCACTCCCCGATATTAATCGGGAAGTACATTGGGATAAATCATAAAAAACTAATGATTATGCTGAAATTCGATTCGCTGAACCACAGACATTAATTTTATTTCTGACAACTTCTTTCATCGCATCCATTCCGACGCGCATATAATAACGAGGATCATTACCCTGCGGATTTTCCGCAAACCAGGCTTTAACCGCGCCGGCGAAGGCTATTTTTAATTCTGTGGCAACGTTCACTTTTGTGACGCCAAGTTCAATAGTGCGACGGACAAATTCATCCGGAACATCGCTGGCACCATGCAGCACCAGAGGAACATCCACCACTTCACGAATTTCCGCCAGCCGCTGGAAATCAATCTTCGGCGTTTTGCTGTATAAGCCGTGCGCCGTACCAATCGCTACCGCCAGGCTGTCGACGCCAGTCAGTTCGACAAAGCGTTTAGCTTCTTGTGGATCGGTCAGGAATGCACTTTCGGCGTCAACGCTCATGTCATCTTCAACACCGCCCAGGCGGCCCAGTTCTGCTTCCACGCTGCAATCCTGGGAGTGGCAGAAGTCGACAACCGATTTCACCAGCTTTACGTTCTCGGCAAACGGGAAGTGGCTGCCGTCGATCATCGCACTGCGCACGCCTGCGTGGACTTTACGGCGAATATCATCCAGCGATTCGTGGTGGTCGAGATGCAGCGCCAGTGGCATGTTGTAGGTTGTGGAATAGGCGCTACACAGGGCGTAGATCTCTTCCAGCGCGATGTGTTTAAAGGTCCCCGGCGTTCCGGCGAGGATCACCGGCGATCGCATTTCACTGCACACTTCGAGGATCGCCTGGATCGTCTCGGCGTTATGAATGTTAAAGGCAGGCACCGCGTAGCCATTGGCCTGGGCGTCCTGTAACAGATATTTAGTGGAGATAATGCTCATAATGCGATCCTCTTATGCCTGCCATGGATGAATGATTACGCCTTGCACCACGCGGTTAACGGTGCCACTGGCTGATGGGGTATCCGGCGTATTGCCCATGTGCAGCGACTGCATCAGTGCAAACGTCTGGGCGTACATCAGGAAGCAAAATGCCTGCTCAACGTCGATAAAGTGACGTGACGGTGGCAGGATAATATGTGGACCGGCAGCGACGATGTCGCTGCTTTCCGCGGCGATGGCGATTACGCGCATTGCCTGGTTGTCACGGCGGAGTTCAGCCAGCAGATCAAGATCATACTGACGGGTGTAAGGGTGGCTGGAGACAAATACCACCACCAGCGTTTCGTCATCGACCAGCGATTTTGGTCCATGACGGAATCCGGTTGGAGAATCATAAAAGGCCGCCAGTTTACCCGCCGTCAGTTCCAGCACTTTCAGCGCCGACTCGCGTGCTGCGCCCTGTAAGCCACCGCTGCCGAGATAAACGATCCGTTTCCATGGTGCGTAACCAAACACACCTTCGCTGAAATCGCCCAGTGAGGTCAGGATCGCCTGGCAACGATCCGCCACGTCGCGGAAGGTTTGGCTGTTGATCGTCTCAGGTGCGAAAACCGCGAGGCAGCTGGCCATCATGGTGGTAATGCTGCTGGTCATCGCAAAGCCGCGATCGTGCGTTTCTGCGGGCATCAGCAGGGCAAACGCGTTATCGCTGTTGATCGCGTTTTGGTAAAGAGCGCCCGCTTCGTTGCAGGTAATCGGCAGGTGATAGCATTCCGGTACAAATTGATTTGCCAGTTCCACGGCTGCGACGCTTTCCGGGCTGTTGCCGGATCGACCGAAGGAGATCAACAGCAGCGGATGGGCTGGGTTCAGGTAGTCCATCGGATTAGTGACCAGATCGGTGGTTGGTACAGCGCTGAAGTTTTTACCGGTATGGCTGGCGAGCCACGGTGCGATGATGTCACCGATAAATGCTGAGGTTCCGGCTCCGGTCAGGATGATCCGCAGATTCTCTTTGCGCAGTAACGGTTCAAGGAAGTTATTGAGCGCGGAACGTAGCGCGTCGATGTTGGTGAGTGAACGGATCCATGCGCGAGGCTGATGGCGGATCTCTTCTTCAGTCCATGTACCGGTTGCGGCGGCAGCAGGGGTGTAATTTTCTGGCATAACTCAATCCTTAGTCTGATGAACTTGACGTCGGGCGTTGTCGCTTTCACTTGCCTTTCGTTTCATTTCACTTGGTGATGTCTTTCGTTGATTAAAATCTATAGAAAAGAAATCGAAAGTTCAATGGAGAAAAAGGAAATAAAACGAAATTTGTGATCGTTGAAAGAAAAGATAAAGGAAGCAAAAGGGATTGCTGGATGCGGCGCAAACGCTTTATCCGGCCTTGCGGTCACCAACTGTAGGTCGGATAAGACGCGTTAGCGTCGCATCCGACACCGCTGCACAGATCAAAACGAAAGAAAAAGAAAGGCCTTACGGGGGAAGTGAAGGCCCAATAAAGGAGCAAACTATCAAAACGAAGCTAATTGACCCTGAATCCAGATTTGTTGCACATGCAGCCCGCTATCCAGCGCAACGACGCTGGCGCGTTTGCCCGGTTTAAGCGATCCCAGAACACCATCAACACCCAGCATTCGCGCCGGATGCAGCGATGCCATATGAATGGCTTCCGCAGGCGTTACGCCCGTCAACTCGACCATATTGCGCACTGCCGCATCAACAGACAGCGTACTGCCCGCCAGCCCACCGGACGCGATACGGACAACGCCACCGTGCATCTGCACTTCTTCGCCACATAACGTATAGCGACCATCCGGCATCCCGGCTGCTTGCATCGCGTCGGTGATCAGCACGATTCTCTCTTTCGAACAGCAACAACACAGCGACATCGCCGCCGGATGCACATGATGACCATCGGCTATCAGTTCCAGCTAGGCGCGCTTGTCCGTTAATCCCGCGCCAACCATTCCCGGTTCGCGGTGATGTAAACCTGTCATCCCGTTATAGCAATGCACCAGGCCGTCGGCACCGGCATCAAACGCGGCGCGGGTTTGTTGCCAGGTCGCCGCGCTATGCCCCAGCATCACCCTTACATTTTGCTGTTTAAGATGGCGGATGGCCTGCAATGCCCCTTCTTTTTCCGGTGCCAGCGCTACCACGCGTAAGGTGTGCTGAGAAACGGCAATCAATTGATCCAGCTCGGCAATTTCAAGCTCGCGAAACAATTCCGGCGGATGCGCGCCTTTATTCTGCGGCGTGAAGTACGGTCCTTCGAGATAACTCCCCAGCACTTGCGCACCAGGTCCGCCGCGTTGGCAACGTTGAGCAATACGTTTCAGCGCCGCATGAATGGTATTAAGCGGCGCGGTTACGGTGGTCGGTAACCAACTGCCGACACCTTCGCGTGCCTTGTGCATTGCCAGCTTGTCGAGTACATCCGGCGCGTCATCCATTACATCAACGCCCGCACCACCGTGTACATGGGTGTCGATGTAAGCAGGGCAGAGCAGTTCCGCATCGCGTTCAGTCACGCCCACTGGAATCGGTTCGATTGCTGCGATGACACCGTCAGCAATACGCAACTGATGGTCATCGAGCCATCCCTCTTCAGTCAGCAGCCTTCTGGCGCGCAGAACGTGTGTCATATTCCTTCCTCGACCGGACATTCCTCATGGCAGCGGCCTAACTCGTCCACCAGACTGGTCAGCCCACGATGTCCACACTCCAGTGCCTGCACACGGAACTCTTCACCGCTTAACCCTTCGCGCTCCAGCACCATCTCCAGTAGCAGTTGCAAATTGGTGCCGGTGATCACTTCACAGCCCGGTTTTTGCATCGCCAGCGTTGAAGCTACGCGAAACGGCGTGCCGCCCAGCAAATCCGTCAGAAAAACAATGCCGTCTTCACAATCCAGTTGGGCGATGGCCTCTTCAAGCTGCGATGTAAGCAGCGCGGTGCTTGAGGTTTCCGGAAAATCGATGGCGATAAACTGCGATTGCTCACCGAGGATTTGCTTCATTGCTTTTTCCATGCCACTGGCAAACCCGCCATGCCCTGTCAAAATAATACTTAACATCTAATACCTCATTGTATTTAAAGGAAATGGCAGAATTTACCGACGATGCCGAGAACCACGGTAACCGCAATCAGGCGTAGCGGACTCCAGCCGCGGCGTACCAACCAGAACATGGTCAGGGTATAGACCAGCGGTAAGAAGGCAGGCATCAGTTTGTCGATAACATCAGCCTGTAACTTAACCACTGCGTCGCCCGCTGTGATTTCCAGCGTGGTGCTTAAACGAACATAGGTTGCCACCAGCGCACCGATTACCGTCATCCCAACGATAGACGCAGCATGGCCGACTTTTTTGGTATTCGCTTTAATGAGTGGAATCGCCGCCACGCCCATGCGGTAAGCATAATGCGCCAGACCAAAACGCAGCCCCAGGTGTACCACGTTGAACAGCACAATAAAGACGACTGCGCCAAGAATGGAGCCTTGCAATGCCAGACTGGCTCCAATCCCGCCACAAATCGGCAGTAGCGTTAGCCAGAACATTGCATCGCCAATCCCGCCGAGCGGCGCACCGACGGCAATTTTGGTGCTCTGAATACTGTTAACGTCCTGCTTAGAACGCTCCATCGCAAGGATAATGCCGATAACAAATGTCACCAGAAACGGATGGGTATTGAAGAAACCCATATGCCCCTTCATGGCGCGCGCCAGGTCGCGTTTATTAGTGTGGATCTTTTTCAGAGCAGGCAGCAGACCGTACAACCAGCCGGAAGCCTGCATACGTTCGTAGTTAAAAGACGCTTGTAACAGCATGGAACGCCAGGCGACGCGATTGATATCTTTTTTCGTCAGCTCCGCGCCAATGCTCTGATCTTCATACACGTTTTCATTGACGCCAGTCAGCAATGTTTCTTCGTTTTCACTGACGTTCGGCAGGGTGGTTTGATTAGATGCCATCTTCAAATTCCTCTTTCTGTGCCGCAGATTGAGTCGGTTCAGGAGATTTACGCAGCAGATCGATCAGCGCCATCGCCAGCGCGGCGGCAGCAATAGCCAGCACCGGTAACTTGAGCCAGGCTGCGGCAACAAAGCCCAGGATGAAGTAGGGGATGTAGACGTTTTTCATCATGATTTTCAGCAGCACGGCAAAACCGATTGCTGGCATGATGCCGCCCGCGACGCCGAGGCCGTCGATTAATCGTTGCGGCAGGACATCAATGATGGTTTTTGCATGTTCCGCGCCGAAGTAGATAGGCAGGAAAGCGCAGAGAAAATAGAAAGTGCCGAGTGCCAGCAGTGCCAGATAGTTTACGCGTTCAATGCCGCGAGTATCGGCGTTCTCCGCCATCCGGTCGCAGCGAGACATCACGCCAGACATCACCGAGAACAGGAAGGTAATCCCCATCTGTACTGCGACAGCGAAAGGTACGGCGACACCGACTGCGACATCGGGTTTCACGCCAGTAGTAATGGCAAACGCCGTGCCGACGATAGTACCGATAATCACGTTAGGCGGCTGTGCGCCCGCCAGCGGGGCCAGCCCCATCCACACCAGTTCCAGCGTACCGCCGGTTAAAATACCGGTATGCAGATCGCCAAGTACCAGCCCGACTAACGGGCCGAGGACCACCGGGCGGTGCATATGGGTTAAGCCGTTAAACATATCCAGGCCAGCGATAAAGGCGATAATGCCCAACGCGAATGCCTGCAACAGACTGATTTCCATGATGAATCCCTCAAAGTAATTTAAAGAGGTCCACAGCAGGCTCTGTCGGGACGCCCTGAACGAAGCATTCCACCCCAGCGGCTTTCAGGTCGTTAAATGCTGCGATATCGCCCGCATCCACAGAAACCGTTTTGGCGATTTGTTGCTTGCCATTGGCGTAGTGCATATTGCCAACGTTAATGCGATTCACCGGAACGCCACCTTTCACCAGCGTCAGGAAATCGGCGGGTGTTTTACAAACCAGCAGGATTTTCTGTCGATCGGCGGCGCGATGAATGTTGTCGATAACTTTTTGCAGCGTCCAGAAACGTACGGCGATCCCTTCTGCCAGTACCATTTCCATCAGGTTTTGTTGTACCGGATCTTCGGCAACCTCATCGTTGGCTACCAGCACCAGATTTGCCCCCGCAAATCCGACCCACTGAACGCCGACCTGACCGTGAATCAAGCGTTCATCAATCCGGCTTAAAACAATATTTGGCATAGCGTGTTCCTCTTTGTTTTGCTTATTGGCCTTCACAGGCTGTGTGGTACTGCGCCAGGATGTCCTGAATATGGTTGATAATGAGTTCCCGTGGCGTCGGTTGCAGCTCGCCGGAGCGAACTTTCACGTACTGCAGCGGCAGATACTGGCTGATCAGCGGCAGCGGAATTGGTGAATCCGCCAGATTACGTACCAGATGAGCGAAAGCGTCATCAATCTGGCTGTCCGGCCAGTAATAGCGCACGCGATCCGAGTAGCTATAACCACGCGCCAGACGACGCGCGTTGCCGTCACCGTGGTAGTGGCTTTGCCAGTATTCCGGGCGGTCGAGCATCACGTCTTCCAGCACCTGACGCAGACCGGAACAGGCTTTTGCTGGCACCAGTTCTTCTTCAATCGCCGCCAGAGAGAACAGAGCTTCACGCAGGGCGAAGGTCAGCGCCGGGCCAACTTTCAGAATGGCAAAGTGGTCAATCACCAACTGGCGCAGCGATTGCGGCGTTTGATAATCGGTAGAGTGCGCTTCGAAAATCAGCGTTTCGTAGTTTTCGACCATCTGGCTTAAGGCGGTCGCTTTGGCGGGCTGATAATCAATAACGTTGGTGTGATCGAATTCGACGCCGGGTTGAACCACCAGGGCAATGATGCGTGGCCAGATGGCATTCAGACCCTGCTTTTCAAAAGCGTGACGATGGGCTTCCAGCGTGGCGCGGGCGGCATCCGGCGTGGTGACCGCCAGCTCGCTTAAGGTTTCATGCGCGCCGCCAGGTACCGGCACTTCGGTACCAATGACATACTCCAGATCGGCTTCGCCAAAGTGTTCAAGACAGGTTTCTTCCGCCACTTTCGCCAGACGGGCGGCGCGTTCAGCCACGATGTCATCAGTTAAGGGAATCGGATCGTCCTGACAGGTCATGCTGCAATCAAGGTGGATTTTTTTGAATCCTGCCGCAACGTAGCTTTTAATCAAATCATCGGCATTGGCCATTGCCTGAGCGGCCGGCAGGTTTTGCCAGCGGTTTGGCCCCAGATGGTCACCACCCAGAATCAACGCATCCTGCGGGAAATTCAACGAGTCGGCGAGCTGACAAACAAAGCCGCGAAAATCGGCGGGCGTCATTCCGGTATAACCGCCGAACTGGTCTACCTGATTGGAGGTTGCTTCAATCAGTAACGGCGTTTGGTTTGCACTGGCGTAGCGGATTGCAGCCTCCAGCACCAGCGGATGTGCGGAACAAACGGCATAAATTCCATTTGTTTTGCCCGCTTTGTGCTGTCTCACCATTTCTGTCAGATGTTTCACTTTCCTCTCCAGTTCAGATTACTGCGATATTAATCTTTCGTTTTGTTTCAGTTGATACTGCGTTATGGTGAGATAAAAATAAAACGAAAGATAATGGTTTTCTGATCTGATTCACAAAAGAAACATAATGAAAGTCACTGAAACGAGAGTAGCTTGCGTCAATGGGCAAGGTGGGCTTGCATTTGCTTAATAGAAAGGCGTTAATAGGCAAAACGAAATGAAACGAAAGTTTTACGAAAGGACTTACTATGAGTAATACCGACGCTTCAGGTGAGAAGCGAGTGACAGGCACCAGCGAGCGACGAGAACAGATCATTCAGCGTCTGCGACAGCAAGGGAGTGTGCAGGTTAACGATCTGTCGGCATTGTATGGCGTATCTACTGTGACGATCCGCAATGATCTGGCGTTTCTGGAAAAGCAGGGGATCGCTGTGCGTGCCTATGGTGGCGCGTTGATCTGCGATAGCACGACGCCGTCAGTCGAGCCATCAGTGGAAGATAAAAGCGCACTGAACACCGCGATGAAACGCAGCGTTGCGAAAGCTGCCGTTGAGTTGATTCAGCCAGGTCATCGGGTGATCCTCGATTCCGGGACCACCACTTTTGAGATTGCTCGTCTGATGCGCAAGCACACTGACGTAATTGCGATGACCAACGGTATGAACGTGGCTAATGCTTTGCTGGAAGCGGAAGGCGTTGAGCTGCTGATGACCGGCGGGCATTTGCGCCGTCAGTCGCAATCTTTTTACGGCGATCAGGCTGAACAATCGCTGCAAAATTACCACTTCGATATGCTGTTTCTTGGTGTAGATGCGATTGATCTGGAGCGCGGCGTCAGCACGCATAATGAAGATGAAGCCCGTTTAAACCGCCGGATGTGCGAAGTTGCGGAACGGATCATCGTGGTCACCGATTCCAGTAAATTCAATCGTTCCAGTTTACATAAGATCATTGATACTCAACGTATCGACATGATCATTGTTGATGAAGGCATTCCTGCGGATAGTCTGGAAGGACTGCGAAAGGCTGGGGTTGAAGTGATTCTGGTCGGGGAGTGAGAAAGGGTGCCCGCTGGTCAACACGAATGCGTTCGGCGGGCATTGTGAACACCATCAATGGGTTTCTTCTGTCTCTCGGGTGAGGGTTTCCCAGTCGGCAGGAGGATGTCCTCTTTTTAACATTTTGCTGAATACGGTATAGGCATCTGTTTTTTTACCGTAGGTGCGCAGCGTGTTTTCATCGTTCATCCATCCCAGAATGATGACTTTCTCTTTTTCACTATAACGAAAGAAGAGACGATAACGACCAGCACCAAATTTTACCCGTGACCAGTCTTTATTTTTCCCAGAGCCTAACGACTTGCCATGACGGAATGCCGGTGATGATGGATTGACCGTGATATGCTCCTCAATCACTTTATGGACTACCGCCAATAACTTTGTGGCGGCTTTTCTCTGATAATTTTCAGGATCTTTTCCCTTTAATGTCTCGACTTCGGCAACTAAAGCGTCGTAGGTTTCCTGAAAACAGGGATGAGCATATAGCGCCCAACCATTAACCCTTTGTGGAAAATCCATTATTCGTCGTCGCCAATCTCATCATCAATGTTGACGTCCATGCCAGCGACAAGTTTCTTTCCTTGTTGAATGTTGAATGGACGAGTTTTTTGCGGGTTGTTCTGGATATCTGCATCCAGAAAACGCAAAAATGCATTCATAGTATGATCCTCCTGTTCATCTCCCAGTCGGCACATAAATACTTGCCCACCAGGCAGAATTTCGTAATGAATGCTGTCCTGGCCTGGCTTCAGTTTTAAAGCCTCACGCACTGGCGCGGGGATAGTTGTTTGTCCGCGTATCGTGACCTTTGATTCAGTGGTCAGTACAGCGTGAGAGCGAGCATTAGCGGGCATGATTCACTGTCCTTTTACAGCCTGTTTTCTGCTCAAATTATAAGCTTGAACTAAGGTAATGCAAATGCATTATTAATGGACGTGGGGGCTTTAAACAATAAAAACATGGCACTAAGGCCATGTTTTGCGAGGGACGTTCCAAAAGAAATCAGGTCACCGGTGCCGGGTTAAACACTGCCAGCTGGTTATGCAGCCCCCATTGATCCGAGAAGGTTTTCTTCTTCCCGCTGGCGACGTCGAGAATAAAGTGGAACAACTTCCAGCCCACCTCTTCAATGGTTTCTTCGCCGGTGGCGATAGTGCCCGCGTTAATATCCATTAAATCAAACCAGCGGTTCGCCAGCTCGGTGCGGGTCGCCATTTTAATGACGGGTACCGCCATCAGGCCGTACGGCGTACCACGACCGGTCGTAAACACTTGCACTGTGATACCCGAAGCCACCTGTTGCGTGCCACAGACAAAATCGCTGGCTGGCGTCGCGGCGTAAATTAATCCGCGTTTAGTCGGGCGTTGACCGGGCGACAGCACTTCAACAATTGCGCTTTTACCCGATTTAGCAATGGAGCCGAGCGCTTTCTCCACTACATTTGCCAGACCGCCTTTCTTGTTGCCCGGCGAAGGGTTGGCGCTGCGGTCGGTTTTTCCCATATTGAGATAGTTATCGTACCACTCCATCTCCGCCAGCAGCCGTTTGCCGACCTCTTCGTTCACTGCGCGTGGTGTCAGCAGATGGATCGCGTCACGCACTTCCGTGACTTCTGAGAACATCACCGTTGCGCCGCAGCGCACCAGTAGATCAGACGCATACCCAACCGCCGGGTTTGCCGTTACGCCAGAAAAGGCATCGCTGCCACCGCACTGCATGCCGACAACCAGTTCTGAAGCCGGACAGGTTTCTCGCTGACGTTGATTCAGTTTTTGTAGATGGCGTTCGGCGACCTGCAAAATATCCTCGACCATGGACTGAAAACCGACATGCTTTTCATCCTGCAAACTGACAATGCTGGCGCTTTCTACTGGAATAGCTTGCACATCATCCGTTCCAGTCAGCAGGCGCTCAGGCTGCAACTTTTCACAACCCAGGCCAATCACCATTACTTCGCCGCCAAAGTTAGGGTTCAGCGAAATATTGTGAATGGTACGAATAGGTACAACTGCCGCCGGTGCGTTAATCGCCACGCCACAACCGTACAAATGATTCAGCCCCACCACGCCATCGACGTTCGGGTATTTCGGTAGCAGATCGCGTTCAATGATTTTTACTACATAGTCCACCACGCCTGCCACACAGTGGACGCTGGTGGTGATGCCGAGCAGGTTTTTGGTGCCCACGCTGCCATCGGCATTGCGATAGCCCTCAAAGGTGTATCCTTCCAGCGGCGGTAAGGGTTCCGGGACTTTGGTTGCCAGTGGCAGCGTGTGTAACGGCGGCGCTTCCGGTAGTACAACCATTGATTCGTCGATCCAGCTTCCGCGTGGGATTGCACGCACGGCGTAACCAATCACTTCGCCATAACGAATAATTTCACCATTAGCCGGAATGTCCAGCAATGCGACTTTATGCCCCTGGGGAATATGTTCAATTAATTCCAGCCCATCCGGAAAACGCGTTCCTGCTTTCAGGCCATTATCATTAACAATAATTGCCACATTATCTGTGTCGTGAACTTTTATATAAAACGCAGTTGGCGTTTCTTGTCTGATTTCGATGTTGGCCATTGTGCAATATTCTCCAGCCAGGGGTTATTAAAATGAGGACCTGGTCTCATTTAAAAATAAATGACTTCATTGGGTGAAATAAGAATGTCAGGAGTTTAAACGCAGAAATGTGATCAATGTCAATCATTTCAGGGATTGCAGTGCCGCCCGGCAAGGTAAAGCGCAAATCTGTGCTTTAGCGCGCAACCTTATGTGCATATGCTCAAAATAATATTTAAATAGTATTAATTAAATTAGCATTTGCACAATGATTATTATTCTCGCGCTGCTTATACTAATTCCCGAGTTCATTGTCGTTACGGCATAAATGAAACTCATAAATAACACCTTCCCCATAATAATAAAAATCAGCATAAGTACCCGAGGTAAATAAAATGATTCTGGACACCGTTGACGAAAAAAAGAAAGGCGTGCATACCCGCTATTTAATATTACTGATTATTTTTATTGTTACCGCCGTTAACTACGCCGATCGTGCAACGCTGTCTATTGCTGGTACCGAAGTGGCAAAAGAGTTGCAGTTAAGTGCGGTTTCGATGGGTTACATCTTCTCTGCTTTTGGCTGGGCCTACTTGCTGATGCAAATCCCCGGCGGCTGGCTGCTTGATAAGTTTGGCTCGAAAAAAGTTTACACCTACAGCCTCTTTTTCTGGTCGCTATTCACCTTCCTGCAAGGCTTTGTTGATATGTTCCCGCTGGCCTGGGCAGGGATCTCCATGTTCTTTATGCGCTTTATGCTCGGCTTCTCGGAAGCGCCATCATTCCCGGCGAACGCCCGTATTGTCGCCGCCTGGTTCCCGACGAAAGAACGTGGTACTGCCTCCGCCATCTTTAACTCGGCGCAATATTTCTCGCTGGCGCTCTTTTCGCCGCTGCTTGGCTGGCTGACTTTCGCCTGGGGCTGGGAGCACGTCTTTACCGTTATGGGGGTGATTGGTTTTGTGCTGACGGCGCTGTGGATCAAATTGATTCATAACCCGACAGATCACCCACGTATGTCTGCGGAAGAGCTGAAGTTTATCTCTGAAAATGGCGCGGTGGTCGATATGGACCACAAAAAGCCGGGCAGTGCGGCAGCAAGCGGACCCAAACTGCATTACATCAAGCAATTGCTCTCTAACCGCATGATGTTGGGCGTGTTTTTCGGACAATATTTTATCAACACCATCACTTGGTTCTTCCTCACCTGGTTCCCGATTTATCTGGTGCAGGAAAAAGGTATGTCGATTCTGAAAGTGGGTCTGGTCGCCTCGATTCCAGCACTGTGTGGTTTTGCGGGCGGCGTGCTGGGAGGTGTCTTCTCGGATTATCTGATCAAACGCGGTTTATCCCTGACCCTGGCACGTAAGCTACCGATTGTGCTGGGAATGTTGCTGGCTTCCACCATCATCTTATGTAACTACACCAACAACACCACGCTGGTGGTCATGCTGATGGCGCTGGCTTTCTTTGGCAAAGGATTTGGTGCGCTGGGCTGGCCGGTAATTTCTGACACCGCGCCGAAAGAGATTGTTGGCCTCTGCGGCGGCGTCTTTAACGTCTTTGGCAATGTTGCCTCCATTGTCACTCCACTGGTGATTGGCTACCTGGTAAGTGAACTGCACTCCTTCAATGCAGCACTGGTTTTCGTGGGATGTTCAGCGCTGATGGCGATGGTCTGCTACCTCTTCGTAGTTGGCGATATTAAACGTATGGAATTGCAGAAATAAGCAAAGGTATAAGCGATGAATAACGATGTTTTCCCGAATAAATTCAAAGCCGCATTGGCTGCGAAACAGGTACAAATTGGTTGCTGGTCAGCACTCTCTAACCCGATTAGCACTGAAGTTCTTGGTTTGGCTGGGTTTGACTGGCTGGTGCTGGATGGCGAACATGCGCCAAACGATATCTCCACGTTTATTCCGCAGTTAATGGCCCTGAAAGGCAGCGCCAGCGCGCCAGTAGTACGAGTGCCGACCAACGAGCCGGTAATTATTAAGCGTCTTCTGGATATCGGTTTCTATAACTTCCTGATTCCTTTTGTAGAAACAAAAGAGGAAGCAGAGCAGGCGGTGGCATCAACGCGTTACCCACCGGAAGGCATTCGCGGCGTCTCCGTTTCTCACCGCGCCAATATGTTTGGCACCGTGGCGGATTATTTCGCTCAGTCGAACAAGAACATCACTATTCTGGTCCAGATAGAAAGTCAGCAGGGCGTAGATAATGTCGATGCCATTGCCGCTACCGAAGGCGTAGACGGCATCTTCGTCGGCCCCAGCGATCTGGCTGCGGCATTAGGCCATCTCGGCAATGCCTCGCACCCGGATGTACAAAAAGCAATTCAGCACATTTTTAACCGTGCCAGCGCGCACGGCAAACCCAGCGGTATCCTCGCGCCGGTCGAAGCCGATGCGCGTCGTTATCTGGAATGGGGCGCGACGTTTGTGGCTGTCGGCAGCGATCTCGGCGTCTTCCGCTCTGCCACTCAGAAACTGGCTGATGCCTTTAAAAAATAACCACCACCGCAACAAGAGAGATGATTGATATGACTATGAAAGTTGGTTTTATTGGCCTGGGGATTATGGGTAAACCAATGAGTAAAAACCTTCTGAAAGCAGGTTACTCGCTGGTGGTTGCTGACCGTAACCCAGAAGCTATTGCTGACGTGATTGCTGCAGGTGCAGAAACAGCGTCTACGGCTAAAGCGATCGCTGAACAGTGCGACGTCATCATAACCATGCTGCCAAACTCCCCTCATGTGAAAGAGGTGGCGCTGGGTGAGAATGGCATTATTGAAGGCGCGAAGCCAGGTACGGTATTGATCGATATGAGTTCTATCGCACCGCTGGCAAGCCGTGAAATCAGCGAAGCGCTGAAAGCGAAAGGCATTGATATGCTGGATGCTCCGGTGAGCGGCGGTGAACCGAAAGCCATCGACGGTACGCTGTCAGTGATGGTGGGCGGCGACAAGGCTATTTTCGACAAATACTATGATTTGATGAAAGCGATGGCGGGTTCCGTGGTGCATACCGGGGAAATCGGTGCAGGTAACGTCACTAAACTGGCAAATCAGGTCATTGTGGCGCTGAATATTGCCGCGATGTCAGAAGCGTTAACGCTGGCAACTAAAGCGGGCGTTAACCCGGACCTGGTTTATCAGGCAATTCGCGGTGGGCTGGCGGGCAGTACCGTGCTGGATGCCAAAGCGCCGATGGTGATGGACCGCAACTTCAAACCGGGCTTCCGTATTGATCTGCATATTAAGGATCTGGCGAATGCGCTGGATACTTCTCACGGCGTCGGCGCGCAACTGCCGCTCACAGCTGCGGTTATGGAGATGATGCAGGCACTGCGTGCAGATGGTTTAGGAACGGCGGATCATAGCGCCCTGGCGTGCTACTACGAAAAACTGGCGAAAGTCGAAGTTACTCGTTAATGACGTCGTGCCCGGATGGCGTATTGCAATCCGGGCCTGGAATCCAGGCCGAATAAGAGAAACGCCCTCCGGCGTCATGTGGTAACAGGCATAGGTATGAAAATCGTAATCGCCCCAGACTCTTATAAAGAAAGTTTATCTGCCAGCGAGGTTGCGCAGGCGATAGAAAAAGGATTTCGGGAAATTTTTCCTGATGCACAGTACGTTTCTGTTCCGGTTGCCGACGGTGGCGAAGGAACGGTGGAAGCGATGATTGCAGCCACCCAGGGTTCCGAACGTCACGCCTGGGTTACAGGGCCGCTGGGCGAGAAAGTGAATGCCAGTTGGGGGATCTCCGGCGATGGCAAAACCGCGTTTATTGAAATGGCGGCGGCCAGTGGGCTGGAGCTGGTACCTGCGGAAAAACGCGATCCACTCGTGACCACTTCACGCGGCACAGGCGAGTTAATCCTGCAGGCGCTAGAGAGCGGCGCGACAAACATTATTATCGGCATTGGCGGCAGCGCTACAAATGATGGCGGCGCAGGCATGGTACAGGCGCTGGGGGCGAAATTATGCGACGCCAACGGCAATGAAATTGGTTTTGGCGGCGGTAGTCTTAATACTCTGAATGATATTGATATTTCCGGCCTCGATCCGCGCTTAAAAGATTGCGTCATTCGCGTCGCTTGTGATGTCACCAATCCGCTGGTGGGCGATAACGGCGCATCGCGCATCTTTGGCCCACAAAAGGGAGCCAGTGAAGCGATGATTGTTGAGCTGGACAATAACCTCTCTCACTATGCCGAGGTCATTAAAAAAGCGCTGCATGTTGATGTGAAAGATGTCCCCGGCGCAGGAGCTGCGGGTGGTATGGGCGCGGCGCTAATGGCGTTTCTTGGTGCGGAACTGAAAAGTGGTATTGAAATCGTCACTACGGCACTGAATCTGGAGGAACATATTCACGATTGTACGCTGGTGATCACCGGTGAAGGGCGTATTGACAGCCAGAGTATTCACGGCAAGGTACCGATTGGCGTCGCAAACGTGGCGAAGAAGTACCATAAACCGGTGATTGGCATTGCGGGTAGCCTGACCGATGATGTTGGCGTTGTACATCAGCATGGCATTGATGCGGTCTTCAGCGTATTGTCCAGCATAGGTACGTTGGAGGAAGCATTTCGCGGGGCTTATGACAATATCTGCCGTGCTTCACGTAATATCGCCGCGACACTGGCGATTGGAATGCGCAACGCGGGGTGACAAGGGCGCGCAAACCCTCTATACTGCGCGCCGAAGCTGACCAGACAGTCGCCGCTTCGTCGTCGTCCTCTTCGGGGGAGACGGGCGGAGGGGAGGAAAGTCCGGGCTCCATAGGGCAGGGTGCCAGGTAACGCCTGGGGGGGAAACCCACGACCAGTGCAACAGAGAGCAAACCGCCGATGGCCCGCGCAAGCGGGATCAGGTAAGGGTGAAAGGGTGCGGTAAGAGCGCACCGCGCGGCTGGTAACAGTCCGTGGCACGGTAAACTCCACCCGGAGCAAGGCCAAATAGGGGTTCATAAGGTACGGCCCGTACTGAACCCGGGTAGGCTGCTTGAGCCAGTGAGCGATTGCTGGCCTAGATGAATGACTGTCCACGACAGAACCCGGCTTATCGGTCAGTTTCACCTGATTTACGTAAAAACCCGCTTCGGCGGGTTTTTGCTTTTGGAGGGGCGGAAAGATGAATGACTGTCCACGACGCTAGACCCAAAAGAAAGCGGCTTATCGGTCAGTTTCACCTGATGTACGTAATAAACCGTTCCGGCGGGTTTCAGACTGTTGAGTGCGCTTTATTCATGCCGGATGCGGCGTGAACGCCTTATCCTGCCTACAAAAGCACGCAAATTCAATATATTGCAGAGATGGCGTAGGCCTGATAAGCGTAGCGCATCAGGCATTTTTGCGGTTGCCATCAGTTTCAAACCCGCGTCGATAAGTTTTTGCTTTTGGTGCACAGGGTAAGATGAATATCTACGGTATTAATAATAGACTTTGTAAGAAGTTATTAAGTCTATATTGCATTTAAAAGGTCGTAATCATACGTATAGTCCTCTCTGGTAAAATATAGTTCCTCTGAGTTATATGCTTCATATGTGTTATATTTTTTCGACCTCAAAGTAATTGTCAGAAGAATTATCGTCTTTCTCGATACCATTATCTGAAAGTAACTCTTCTGAGCTAGAGTCTTCTATGTTTAAATCCATAGTATAATTAATTTGGGGAATGACCAGATAAGCATTTTCTTTGATATTTTCATAATCTTCAATG